>JAKANW010000321.1 GCA_021823555.1 Chloroflexota bacterium | reverse complement strand
AGCTGGAGGGGATCAGACATATCCATGCCCACTATGCCACTCATCCCGCGCTGGTGGCGTGGATCATCCACCGGCTGACGGGGATCACTTATAGCGTGACCGTGCATGCCCACGACATTTTTGTGGAAAAAGTGATGCTGGGCACAAAGTTGAAATCTGCCTCTTTCATTTCGGCTATCTCTAGGTATAATGTAGGCCACCTTACAAAATTGTTAGGTGGCTGGGTTGCCGATCATTCTTATGTGGTGCGTTGCGGGATAGACCCGGGTTACTACCAACCTCGGTTGCCTGGAAAAAAAACTGGCGAGCGCCTGGAGATCGTTGCCGTAGGTAGTTTGCAACCCTATAAAGGACACTCTTATCTTGTGGATGCGTGCGCAATACTATGTGAAAGAGGTTCCGATTTTCGGTGCAGGATCGCTGGCGCGGGCGAGTTGCTTGGCCCTCTCACGGAGCAAATCGAACGACTCGGCTTGCGTGAACACGTTGAATTGTTAGGCGCCAAGACGCAGGCCGAGGTTTCGCAACTACTTGCCGAGGCTGATTGTTTTGTTCAGCCGAGTGTGGTGATGCCTTCTGGAAAAATGGAAGGCATCCCTGTTGCTTTGATGGAGGCCATGGCCTCGCGGGTGGCTGTGGTGGCGACAGCGATCTCTGGCATTCCAGAGTTGGTGATCCAGGGTGAGACTGGCTGGTTGGTGCCGCCCGAGGATGCGAAGGCCCTGGCAGATGTGTTGTCCCAAATTTGCGCCGATCCGCAGGAAATGGAACGGCGCGCTCAGGCAGGATACCGTTGGGTTCTGGAAGAGTTCGAGCTTTCCAGGAATGCGAAGAAATTGGCTGCATTGTTTGAACCTTTTGTCGAAACGACCTAATTAGAGAAGGAAGGATGCCATGGAAATTAAACTTTACTTTCGTATGTTGCAACGCAGTTGGTGGATCATTGCCATAACTGCCCTGGTGGCAGTGATGGCTACTCTGGTGGCGTCGCTGCTTACCACCCCGACCTATCGGGCTGTATCCCGTTTTATCGTTTCTCCCAACCCGGCGATCGTGACCGGAGAGAGCAACGTGCTCGATAGTATCGGTCTGCTCGACAAGCGTTCGATCATTACCACGTATTCCGAGATATTGAATAGCCCGCGCATTTACCGTGAGACGCTGGCGTTTTTGCAGTTGCGCGAGGAAGATGTCAAGGATTACGCTTATATCGCGGTCGTGCTGACCGATACCAACATCCTTGAATTTTCAGTGGAAGGTCCTGACCCGGCGACTACCGCGCTCCTGGCAAACAGCATTGGCCGCCATGCGGTGGAATATATCCAAAGCCTCTATCCGGTCTATGACCTGTCCCTGCTCGACCCGGCGATTGTCCCCGTCCAGCCGATCTCGCCCCTGCCTTTGCGCGACGCGGCTGTGGCCCTCGTGGTCGGCCTCGCTCTTGGAGTTGCCCTCGCGCTGATCCGCGAATTGCTCAACGCTCCCATCGAGAATTTCATGCAACAGCGCCGCATGGACCCGATGTCGATGGCGTTGAACCGTCCCGCGTTTGAGGAGAAATTGCAGGAAGTTGCCTTTGCGTCTGTGACGGACTTTACATTATGTATCGTCCACCTGGACGGTCTGAGCGACTATGTTGCCGTATTGCCTCAGCCTTCCTTGCAGAATATTTTGCGGTCTGTGAACCAGACCTTGAAGAATCAACTGCGTGGTAATGACCTGGTTGGCCGCTGGTCGGACGTGGACTTTGCGGTCCTGCTCTCGGAGACGTCGGGTGATGCTTCCATGAATACGATGGGTCGCGTCCGCATGGCGCTTTCGGTGCCAATCAGGATCGATGTCTCGGGCGAGGACTTGTATTTGAAGCCGAACATCGGAATAGCGGAGTACCGCGTGGGCGACACTGCGCAATCGCTGGTCAAGAATACCGACTGGGCGCTGGAGATCGCCAAGAAGGGTCAGGGCTTATATCTCCTACGGGCGACGGAACCAATCTAAGGTCCGATGAGCGAGCCGTTCCTGCCTCCGCTTGATTTGGATTCCCTGCGCGAACGCATCCTTCGGTTGCGCGGGGAGGTTCTACTTCCCCCGAACGTCTCGGTGGTGATCCCGGTCAACGCGGGCGGGGACCTGGCGGGTGTGTTGGACGTGCTTTCTGACATCGCCCTTTATGACGGACGCCTTCGCGTTGAAGTCATGCTGGTCATTAACAACTATCCGCCTGAAACGCCGCCGGCCGAGATCGAGTCCTACCGCAGCTATGGCGTGGATGTGATCGCCGTCCCAAAAGTGGTGTACACGGGCGGCGTGGCGATTGCGGCGCGTATGCCCGGCGTGGAGAAGGCCGCTTGCGAGAACGTGATCCTGTTCGATGCGGATTGCCGCATCCCAAACGCGACCGCCTTGTTGGACTGGTACGCCGCTCAGTTTGCCTCTGGCGCGGACCTGGCCTATACGTACGTTGATTATTTCGACCTGCCGCGCGGCTTTTCAGTAAAAGTCCGTATGCTTGGACATCATGCCAGCCGATGGTTCCGGCGCGTGGTGCTGAGGATGCCGATCAGTCGAGGCAGCAACTACGCCATGCGGCGCAGACTGATGCTGGACCTGTATCAAAGCGGGCGCATCCCGTATGATTTTCATGTCGGGCCCGTGGTCAAGTCCATGCGCGGAAAGATTGCCTACTCGGGCGCGAAAGAATTAATGGTATTTACTTCCGGTCGTTTTTTCTCTGGCGGTTGGAAGGAATTGTTCGATTACGTCATCTGGCGTATCGGATATTATCGGCGAATTTGGTCGGCGCGTTCGAAGACAGCGCCCCTCTCTGAGCAAAAGTAGCGGTGTAAATTATGGCTGTTCAATCTTTACGACAACCCTCCCGTCAGTGGTTGGTTTTCCTGGGTCTGGCCTTGATTCTCGGCAGCGCGGTCGGGTTGGCTGTGAATAAGGTAAATAATCCTCTCATTATGCTGGTGGGACTGGTGGGTTTGATCGCGTTTGTGGGAGCGGTCACGGCCGTCGAATTCGGCCTGCTGTTCCTCATCTTCCTCACCTATACACGCTTTTCCGATATCGCAGTTCATTATTACGGTGCGCCTTCCGTCGCCAAGTCTTTCGTTGTCGTGCTGATCGTCGCCATATTGATCCGCTGGGCGATCTTTCATGAACGCCCACAGAACTGGCAGATGCCGCTGATTTTGATCGGCGTGTACGGACTGGTGGGATTCGCCTCCATCCTTTATGCGCCAGACCCCGAAGTGGTGTGGGGCGCGCTTCTAGATTATGCCAAAGATGCCGTGATTGCCGTCGTTGTAGTGGTCCTTTTGAGGCGGGCGCCAAGTTTCCGTCACGCCATTTGGGCGCTATTATTGGCGGGCATCTTGATGGGGACCGTCAGCGTTTATCAGTATTACACCAAGACTTTCTCCAACGATTACGGTGGATTCGGCCAGGCCGAGGTGATGCAGATCGTGGGCGCGACCAATGATTACCGCATCTCGGGCGTCATCGGCGACCCGAACTTTTACGCCCAGATCATGGTGGTGCTTGTCCCGCTGGCCCTGGAGAGGTTCTTGCACGAGAAGCGCATCCTGCTCCGTCTTGTGGCCGGTTGGGCCTTGATCGTCACAGCCTTATCGGTGGTGTTCACCTTCTCGCGCGGCGGATTTTTAGCGTTGGTTGTCGTTTTATTCCTCTTCCTTCTGCTCTATCCGCCAAAGCCAACCCGAATGCCGCTATTCATATTAGCGGTGATCATTGTGATGTCCCTGGTGCCTTTGTCCTATTATGACCGCATCCTTTCGATCAACCAGTTGTTCACCGCTCCCGATGTCGGTTTCCGCACCAACGACCTGGCCATCCGCGGACGCGCCAGTGAAAGCCTGGCCGCCATTGAAATGTTCAAGGATCATCCCATCTTTGGCGTGGGCTTGAAGAACTTCCCCTACCTGTATTTGGATTATGCCAAGAAGATAGGCCTGGCTCCCAGCTCAAGCCAGCGGTCGCCTCATAATTTATATCTTGAGACGGCGGCTGAGACGGGCACGGTTGGATTGTTCGCGTTTGCCATCATGATCGTCGTGACTTTCGTAACCATAAAATCAGCGCGCGATCGTTTTCGGCGCGCCGAGATGTACGACTATGCCAATATGGTCACAGGCTTTGGGGTCGCGTTGATCGGGTACTTGGTTGCGGCCATATTCATCCATGCCGCGTTCCCACGCTTCTTCTATCTATTGATCGGGATTGGATTAGCTCTCGACGCGCTTGCGAAAAATGCAATTGCTGAACGGGATGCCCGGACTCTTTTCCTCGTGAAGGCGAGCGAATGACCCAGTCATCTCCGAACGGTGACCTGGCCCGTAAAACGGTTAAGGGCATCATCTGGTCGGCCCTGTCTTTTGTCGCGGGGAAGGGACTTACCTTTCTCTCCACGATCATCCTGGCGCGTTTGCTGGCCCCTGACGATTTTGGGTTAATGGCCCTGGGCCTGGTGACGGTGGCCTACCTGGATACCTTTGGCGAACTTGGCGTCGGCAACGTCATCATCTATCGTCAAAACGACCTGGAGAAGAATTCCAACGTTGCCTTTACCCTGGGCTTGTTGGTCAACTCATTATTAGCTGTAGGCGGATTCTTCATCGCGCCTGTGATGGCGGTCTTTTTCAAGGACCCGCGCGTAACCGACATCCTGCGCGTGCTTTCCATTAACCTGATCATCTCCGGCCTCGGCAGCATCCATCAGGCGAGGCTCGACCGCGACCTGCAGTTCAAGCGCTCCTTCGTCCC
>JAKANW010000320.1 GCA_021823555.1 Chloroflexota bacterium | reverse complement strand
GGAAAATAAGTATTTCGCGCTGAGCGAAGCGGAGCGTAGTTATTATGCAAACTCTGCGTCTCGTCTCCGCTCGACGCGAAAGCATTGTGGAAATTATTTGAAAACAAAAACGTGCCGCGGACGATATGTCCATGGCACGTTGCTGTAATTGGTGAAAGATCAATCAGCCGCAGCTGGGACAGGCTGCGCAACTTCGTCCGGCTGCGGACGGGCCGCGAAACGGAAGCCGGCAAACATCAGGGCTGCTGCGAGCAACTCGCCCAGGTACAGGAACTGGCCGTAGCCCAGGCGGGTCAGCGTGCTGGCAGAGCCAATCGAAAGAGCGCCGGCCGCAATCAACACGTTACCGATCACGCGATTGGGCATCACACGCTTGCGCCAGAACAGGTACGCCGACCAGATCGCCCCGCCGACCAGAGTCAGCAGACCGTAAATGTTGAAGAACGGCGTAGTCAGGCGCACCGGCGAACCGAGCGGCAGCAGGCCGCGCACAACGGTCACTTCCTGGCCGCGATACGTGGTCGTAGCTGTCTGGGCGCCAGCGGGAGCCGTCTCACCTGCCGCCAGGACTTTGGTGCCATACTGTTCGCTGACCGGCTTATCCGTTGTAAAAACAGCCGCATCCAGTCTGGGCATAGCCTGCAGCATCAGATAGCCCGCGAACAGACTTCCGAGCACAAGCGCCGCCGTCACACCGTGCGCCCATTTCTTGCGAACGAGCAGGTAGAGGGTGCCATGCCCGATCCAGGCCGCGTTCAGCGCCGCCCCGAACAGATACCACACGAAGAATACCCACGGGTTCCACGCCAGGGACAGGAAGGCCTCCGCGAAACTCCCGGCGCCGAACATCGCCAGCCCGATGCCCCAGAACAGGAAGTGGAGCTGGCGGCGGACGAAGTAGCGCTGCAAAACGTACACGGTGAATCCCAACATGATCGCCGTTGAGATGAACGGCAGGATTTGGTTGATGGACATGAGTTTTCCTCCAGGGAAATGAATTAGAAGTGCACGATGCCAAGCAGGACGCCGGCTGCGAACACGAGCAGGGCGACCATGAGCACCCCCAGCAAAATCAACAAAGCGGGAACGATCTTTTCAAAGAGTAGAGAATTTTGAGGCATATGATTACCGGTGGTTTTATGAACCTGATCTGCCATGGCTACCTTCACGGAAACTGATTTTGGCCGAAAATCACAACGAGTCTATTCTCTGCGTTTTGATAGAATGGTCAACGTAGATTTGTGTAGGTTTCCATTAGAATTTGCGTAGAATCACCCAGCCGATCCTCTCCAAGCAAATGGAAAGGTATAATCACGCCATGATCCTGGACATTCCTTTTATCCTCGAGACCCGCCGCAACCACGCCCTTGAACATGCCACCCTGCACGTGCTGTCGGGAAAATATCCCGAACGCCACATGGCAGGGCATTCCAACCCGAGCGGCTTTTTCCTGCTTGGCAATCTTTCGACGGAAGATGTCGCTGCGGCGGTCACCCAGGCATTGACCCGCCTGCGGGCAGGTGAACGGAGCCTGGCGATCCACGCCGGCTGTGGGACCAACCTGGCGACGACTGCGTTTCTTGCCGGGACCCTGGCCTGGCTACCGTTAAAAGAACGTAAATCCACGCTGGGGCGTTTGGCCGTGCTCCCCCTCGCCCTGGGGTTCGGCGTGATCGGCTGGGGACTGAGTCAACCGCTTGGGCCGTGGTTGCAGGCCAAAGTCACGACCGAAGCGGAAATGGGCGACCTGCAAGTGGTGGATGTGGCCTTCATCCGCAAAGGTGTACATCGCGTCATTACGAGGAATTAATTGCGAAGCCCTCGAAAAGATTTCGCGTCCCTCGCGTCTTCGCGATAAATCAAAATGCAGAACGTCTTCTTCCTTTACGGTAATGATGAGTTCGCCATCGCGCGCAAATTGCGGGAGTTTGAGTCCGGCTTCCCCGACCCCACCAGCGCTGATATGAATACGGCGCGCCTTGAAGCGCGCACGATGACCGAGAACGACCTGAACAACGCTGTCAACGCCATGCCATTCCTGGCGAAACAGCGGTTGGTGTTGTTAAGCAATCCATCTGCGAAATATAGCGTGCCCGCCACGCGCAGGAAATTTTTGGAATTCATCGAAGCCGCTCCCGAGACGACATGCCTGGTGCTGTACGAGTCAATTGAGCCAAAAGGGGTGGAGAAACACTGGCTGGTCAAGTGGGCCGGGAAAACAGGGGCCAAGGCGCAAGCCTTTATGCTGCCCAGACCCAAAGAGATGAGCGGCTGGATCGTTAACGAAGCCAAACGCCAGGACGGGCAGGTGGAACCGCAGGCTGCCGCCAAACTGGCCGAGATGGTCGGCGTGGACACGCGCCAGGCAGGCATGGAGATTGCCAAACTGCTGGCTTACGTTAACTGGTCGCGGCCTGTGAAATTAGCGGACGTGGAAGCGGTCAGCATCGTCACTGCCGAGCCAGATATCTTTGCCATGGTGGACGCGCTGTCCAGTGGGAATACAGGCTTGGCGCAAAAGTTACTGCACCGGCTGCTCGAGAGTGAAGACGTCTTTGCGCTGTGGGGGATGGTGATCCGCCAGTTCCGCTTGCTGCTCCAGGCGCGTGAAGTGGTGGATGCGCGCGGCATGGTGCCTGACGTGCAGGAAGCGCTGGGCGTACATCCATTCGTTGCGGAGAAGGTCTACGCCCAAGCCAAACGCTTCACTATGCCCACCCTGGAAGCCATCTACCATCGCCTGCTCGAAATGGATGAAGCCGCAAAAACAGGCCAGGTCACGTTGGACCTGGCGCTGGATGTGTTTGTGGGGGAATTGGGAAAGTAATTATTTTGCTCTTGGAACCGATTCAGCGGACATGATCTCGTCTGAGCCATCAATGTAATACAGGATATATTCTTCGCCCTGCATCAACATACCCGCCAGGTCTTCCTCAACGCTGAACTCCTGGCCACCAATGTGCAGCTCATGGTAAACGCTGGTTGTGTGATGCTCGCTGTCGTACGATTCATCCCTGACAATATTGACACGACCCTGTACCTTTGCAAGTTTGAATTCATGTTTGGAAAACGAACTGCTCAAGCTGGCGTAGCCCAATCCACCCCAGATCAGCGGCCAAATACAGCCAAAACCAAGACCAAAACCGATCCTGAATCCCCAATCTGAATCCCCGATCCACCCGGCTATGGCGCCAGCCAATCCAATGGCAGCTATGAGGAGCAGGCCAATCCCGCATCCCAGGCTCCCCTTTCTATTGGATTTGTCTTCGAGAGCCAGGCGCGCCTTTTGCTTTTCAGTAAACTGCCCCATGCGATTGGCTTGCAAATCGTCATCGTCGAACTTGAAATATGCCTCCAACTTTTCATCTTCCATTTCGGCCTCCGATAAGGATTATGTTGCGGTTGATATTTCTGCTTCCTGCATAAATCTCTAAACTTTCGGGGGAGTTTTACAGGCAAAAAATAGAGGGTTGGGCTTGGATGATTACGCAGTACTCTGCAACATGCAAAGTCCAGAACATGGTAGTCCGAACTTTATTACACAGTCAGTATATGCAATCCATGGGGATTTTGGATGACACCTCAGTACTGCACGATATCGATTTCCAACTCGGGATTGGATGTACAGATAGGGATGGTCTAACAGCTCGTTTTTGTTGCGAAAAGGGCGTTTCTGTTGTATATTTGAAACATGTCAACAGACGAAAATAAAATTGCTTTCATGAATTGGCGCGAAGAACGCGCCGAACGCCTCCGCACCAACCAGCAGAGCTGGCTTGGCCTGGCTGGTCTGTTTTGGTTGAAAGAGGGGGCGAATACTTTTGGAAGCGACCCCGGTTGCAATTTCGTTCTGCCGGCCAGCGCGCCCAAAAGAGCAGGTGTATTTTATTTCAAAGACGGTTTGGTTACCGCCCAGGCAGAACCAAAAGTAAAGATCACCTGTAACGAGGGCGAATTGCCATCCGGTGCTCTCCGTGACGATCAACAAGACGAACCCGATTTTCTGTCAGTTGGCCGCCTCATTCTGGTGGTGATAAAGCGCGGGGAAAGCACCCTCATCCGCGTCTGGGATATAGATCATCCATTGCGCAAGGCGTTTTCGGGCTTGAACTTTTATCCGTATAAACCTGAGTATCGCCTGGCGGCAAAATATACTGGTTACGCGCCATTTAAGATCGTACGGCAAAAGGATATTATCGGCGAAATCAACGATAGCAAAATGATCGGGTATGCCACGTTTCAATGGGAAGGCAAGGAATACCGTCTCGAAGCAGAGGATGCAGGCGACGGGCTTTTCGTTGCTTTCAGGGATAAAACCAACGCGACGACCACGTATGCCGGTGGCCGTTACATGGCGACAGAGAAACCACAAGACGGGCAGGTGGTGATTGATTTCAATAAAGCCTACAACATGCCCTGCGCCTATACCTTGTATGCCACCTGCACTCTCCCACACCTGGATAATCGCCTGCCGATTCCAATCGAAGCTGGAGAACAAAAATACCAGGACGATCATTAGCAGCCTGGCGTTTGTCCCCATTTTGCTTTGACAAAACAAAAAGACCTTCGGAGCCGAAACCTCGAGGGTCTTTTTCTTTTTTCTCTACCGTACAAATGTCTTTGCGAGGGCGTTTTCCCCGAAGCAAGCCCCTGTTTGATGAAGTTTTCCCTGTCAAAAGGGGATTGCCACGCCGCCACACCTGCCCTGCCGTCTCGCACCGGCGTCCACAGGATCGCTCCGCTGATGCTCGCGGCATCCCTGCGGCGGTGGCGGGCGGTGCCAGGGAAG
>JAKANW010000319.1 GCA_021823555.1 Chloroflexota bacterium | reverse complement strand
GTTATATTAGTCGGCGCATCTACCTGCTTGACTCGACCATTGAGAGGATTACAATCGAACTGATGGACTATAAGGACTACTATAAAATTCTTGGCGTAGAGCGTTCGGCCAGTGCGGAGGAAATTCGCAAGGCGTATCGTAAACTTGCCATGCAAACTCATCCCGACCGCAATCCCGGAAACAAACAGGCCGAGGAGCGTTTTAAGGATATCAACGAAGCTTACCAAGTGTTGAGCGATGCGCAGAAGCGCGCCCGCTACGATCAACTGGGCAGCGCGTATTCGAATTGGCAGCAACGCGGCGGCCGGCCGGGCGACTTCGATTGGAGTCAGTGGATGGGAGGTATGCCCGGCGGGGGCACACGCGTGGAAGTGGGCGACCTGAACGATCTCTTCGGCGAAGAGGGCATGTTCTCCGACTTCTTCCGCTCGCTCTTCGGCGGTATGGGCGCTTCGCCCCGGACCTCGGGCCGGGCGCGGCCTTCGCCGGGGTATCAACAGCCCGTGACGATCAGCCTGGCGGAAGCCTACAACGGCACCTCGCGCCAACTTCAAACCGAGTCGCGCCGACTGCAGGTGAATATTCCAGCCGGGGTGAAGACCGGCTCGAAGGTGCGCGTGGCCGGCGCGGGTCCGCAAGGCGCGGACTTGTATCTCATTGTGGAAGTGGCTGAGGATGCGCGTTTCGAACGCGATGGCAATGACCTGCGCACCACCACCAGCGTGGATGTGTTCACTGCCATCCTCGGCGGCGAAGCAGAGGTGGAGACGATGACCGGAAAGGTCAAGTTGAACATTCCCGCGGGGACGCAACCCGACCAGGTCTTTCGCCTCTCCGGACGCGGGATGCCGCAATTGAACAAGAAGGATATCAAAGGCGATCTCTACGTGAAATTAAAAGTGCAAATTCCGAAATACCTCTCAGCCAAGCAGCGCCAGTTGCTCGAAGAGGCTTCGAAAATAAAATTCTAATTTGGAGCGAAAATGAAAAGAATTGCCCTTGTATTATCGGTTTTGGTTTTGGCCGCGATGGCTTGCCAGCTTGGTGGACAACTCACCCCCGTTTCGCCCGCGCCCGTCTTGGCCCCCACGACCGCGCCGCTGCAACAGCCTGCAGCCGTCAATGAGGTGCAACAGCAGGATGCCCTTGTTTCCCTCTTTCAAAGAGTCAATCCTGGCGTGGTGGCCATCCTGACCGTTGGCAACTAGGCTGGGTCGCTTGGTTCTGGCTTTGTTTACGATGACCAAGGACATATCGTCACCAATTATCATGTGGTCGAAGGCTCGAAGCAAGTAGAGGTGGATTTCACCAGCGGCTTTAAAACGTATGGAACCGTGATTGGCACTGACCTCGACTCGGATTTGGCTGTTGTCAAAGTGGATGCGCCCGCTTCGGAGTTGCATCCGCTTACCTTGGGCGACTCGAGCACTTTACAGGTCGGTCAGACCGTGGTTGCCATTGGCAATCCTTTTGGCTTGGACAGCACCATGACGACCGGCATCGTTTCTGCAGTGGGCCGCACACTTGATTCTCTGCACCAGACCACGGGTGGCGGTACCTTCACCGCGGGCGATATTATCCAGACGGACGCGGCCATTAACCCCGGTAACTCTGGCGGCCCGCTCTTCGATATAAACGGCAATGTGATTGGCATCAACCGCGCCATTCGCACCGTCAATTCCACCAGCACGGGCGAGCCTTTGAATTCCGGTATTGGCTTTGCGGTCTCGGTTAACATCATCAAGAAGGTGGTTCCTTTCTTGATCAAGGATGGTCATTACGATTATCCCTACCTTGGCGTTTCCTCCCTGCCAACTCTGAGCCTGCCGGTAATCGAGGCGCTTGGACTGAAGAGCCAGACCGGCGCGTACGTGACCAGTGTGGCTGCTGGCGGCCCGGCAGACAAGGCGGGCATTCGCGCTGGTACCACGCCGACTAGCTTCCCCAACCTGATGGCGGGCGGCGACCTCATCATTGCCCTGGATGGCAAGCCGATCCAGACGTTCGATGACCTTCTGCGCTATCTGATTGATTACAAATCGCCGGGCGACACGGTGGTGCTGACCATCCTGCGTGGCGACCAAAAAATGGATGTAACAGTCACGCTGGACAAGCGGCCGCAATAAATCCGTGAACCAAAAATTTCGGGCGAGGAGCATCTCCTCGCCTGATTTGATTCTTTAACCGAAGCGTTCTTCTTTCCACACATCCGCGTGGTTGTGGTAACCAGCCTGTTCCCAAAAACCGCGCCGGTCATGCGGCATGAACTCGAGGGACCGCAGCCACTTGGCGCCTTTCCAAAAATAAGGGGTTTCCAATTCCTCGCGGCTGGGGATGAATCCCACCACGCCGCGCAGGGGATAACCGTGGTCCGGGTTGATCGGCTCGCCGTTCAAGTGGGTGGCGAGCAGGAAGTTTTCGGCCAGCACCACCTCCAGCGGCAAGTTGACCGTGAATCCGTATTCGGCGTGTTGCATTACGTGCGTGGCACTCGGTTTGATCTTGATTAAGCCGTTGTCCACCAACGTCCGCACCGAAACGCCTTCCCACACTGTGTCGAACTTGCTCCAGCGCGTCACGCAATGAATGTCCATTTGAATCTTCGTGCGCGGCAATTGGTTGAATTCGTCCCACGTCCAACGCTTCTCCTGCTCCACTTCGCCCCACACGCGGAAATCCCACGTGGCGGGATTAAAGGTTGGAACCGGCCCGTAGTGCAGAACCGGGAACTTGAGGGTGAGTGATTGCCCGGGCGGCAGGCGTCCTTCCTTGCGGACGCGTTCCTCTTCCTTGCGGCGATCTTGGTCGAATGAAAACATGGTAATGCCTCACTTTCTAAAATTATGAGTTGCGTATAATTTCCTGCTGAATGGATGGACTGTAGGGGAAAAATTTTACATTACAAGGGCGTTGTACGGGGAGTGGGTTTTTGGTGGATTTGTTCTATAATCAGAAAAAAATTTTTGCAAGGACAGATGACATGCCAGGCAAATATTCACTTCGCGACCGCCTTCGTTACGCCTTTGACAACAGCATTTCGCACAGTCCAATACGATTGTTGTTTTGGCTGGGGGGCGTTTCAGGAGCTATTGTTTTATTCCTCTCGGTGGGTTTGTGGTTGATGCGCATTGGCCCGGTGGATGAGCCGGGCTTTTTCAACGTCTTTTGGAATATTCTCTTTCAGGCACTGACTCCCAACCCGGTCGATCCGAAGGACCAGCCCAAACTGTATTTGCTGGCTATGTTGTTGGTCACATTTATCAGCTTGTTCATGGTCTCCATCCTGATCGGCGCGTTGAGCAGCACGATCGAGGCCCGGCTGGATCACCTCCGTAAGGGACGTTCGCGCGTCCTGGAAACTGATCATACCGTCATCCTGGGTTGGTCGTCGCAGGTGTTCACGATTATTTCGGAATTGGTGGAGGCGAATTCGAACCGTACAGAGGGGGCGGTCATTGTGGTGCTGGCAGACCAGGACAAGGTCGAGATGGAAGATGCGATTCGCGAGCGTATTCTGAACACGCGCAATACCAAGGTAATTTGCCGGTCGGGCAATCCCATCGATCTGGCTGACATCGAGATTGCCAGCCCTCACACGGCGCGTTCGATCATCGTCCTGCCCGAGGGCGATGACCCCGATGCACACGTGATCAAATCAGTGCTGGCATTGACAAATAATTCCAAGCGGCGCGCCGAACCATATCACATCGTCACACAGATTCGCGACTCGAGGAACATGGACGTGGTCAAAATGATTGGCCAGCGCGACTTTGTCCAGCCGGTGCTGACCAATGAATTGATTGCCCGTGTTGTGGCGCAGACCTCGCGTCAATCGGGACTTTCGATCGTTTACACGGAATTGTTGAATTTCAGTGGAGCCGAGATCTACTTCAAACAGGAACCTTCCCTAACCGGGAAAACCTACGGCGAGGCTTTAATGGCCTATGAAGATTCGGCGGTCCTCGGCGTGCGGCGCGCGGACGGCAGCGCGGTCATGATGAATCCGCCCATGGATACCGACCTGTGCGCGGGCGATTCGATCATCGCCATTTCGGAGGACGACGACACGATTTGCCTTGCCTCCCAACCTGGCTTGGTGGATACGAGCGCCTTGGCCGCAGAAGGACAGCGCAGCCAGCCGGCCGCGGAAAAATGCCTGATCCTCGGCTGGAATTTGTCTGGCGCGATGATCATCCATGAGTTGGACGCGTATGTCGCCAAAGGTTCGCAGGTGACCGTCGTTTCAGACCAGCCCGACCTCCAGAAACAGATCAGCCGCCAGATGGGCAAATTGGTCAACCAAAAAGTGACGGTGATCCATGGCGACATCACAGATCGCGGCGTGCTCGAAGAATTGAGCACCGTTGAATATGACCACGTCATTGTGTTGGCAGATAATCAGCTTGACCCGCAACGGGCCGACGCCAAGACGCTTGTCACGCTCCTGCATTTGCGTGACATGGCCGAACGCGACCAGACGCCTTTCTCCATTGTCAGCGAGATGCTCGATCTGCGCAACCGCCAGTTGGCCGAAGTTGCCAATGTGGACGACTTCATCGTCAGCGATCATCTGGTCAGTTTGATGATGTCGCAATTGAGCGAGAACCGCGAACTGCTTCCCATCTTTACCGACATCTTCGATCCCGAGGGTTCGGAAATCTTTCTTAAACCGATAAGCGATTACGTCAAGACGGGCAAGCCGATCAATTTTTACACCGTTACCGAAGCCGCCCGTCGCCGCGGCGAGACCGCCATTGGTTACCGGTTGATGCACCAAAATCACGATGCCG
>JAKANW010000318.1 GCA_021823555.1 Chloroflexota bacterium | reverse complement strand
TTCGGTTATTTTTAAGCGCAGGTTTGAACATGGCGATTTGGTCTCCTTGGTAAGAGCCAAGTAAACCATGTTCAAACCTTTTCGTGAACTACTGATTATACAACTCGGTGAACTTGCGTCCATCATCGGGCGTTTCAAAAGCCTGAAATTCCTTCAAAGCCTGCTTTGCCAAATTGGAGCGGTCCACCAAAAACAAAACGCGCTTCGCCTTGCCGAATTTGATCAAGCGATAAATCGCATTGATGGCCGTGAATGTCTTGCCTGAACCCGTCGCCATCTGGATCAGCGCGCGCGGCTTATCCTGCGCCAGCGAAGATTCCAAATTCGTCACAGCTTCGATTTGCGCGCTCCACATCTTACCAGCGTTCAATGGCGGCAGAGATTGCAAGCGCGCGCGTAACGTCCCGCCATTATCCAAAATTAATTCATTCAAAAATTCGGGACGATGAAACGCAAACACACGCCGCGACCTCGGCGATGGGTCGCGGTTATCACGGAATAATGTTTCCACCCCGGTGGATTCATATTGAAACGGCAAAGGTAAAGTTACATGGGGAATATTCTTCGGCAAACCCACCACATAATTCCCCGCCTGCTCCGCCACGCCGGAAAGCGTCGTCCCTTCGGGCTTGGCTTCAACCACGCCAACGGCCTTTCCATCCACGAACAAAAGATAATCCGCCTCCCCAGTCTCCAACAGGAACTCGCGCACCGCCACACCCAGACTCGCATAACGATTGAGTCCAGACATATCCTGGATAATCCAACCGCAGGCGGTCAGTTGCTTGTCAATGTTTTGCCGGGCGAGTTCTTCAGGTGTGGGCATATTGGGTGGCCCTCTGTGAAATTATTTTACAGGAGATACTCGATAACGTCAAAGGTAGATTTTGCCAATGACAAAATAAAAAATCCCGCAGACAAAACTATGCGGGATTTCAGAATACGGGAGACGTTTACTTCTGTGCGAACGTATCGATCAGCAGTTTGAAATTTCCTCCCACCGGATACAGGATCGGGCAGGTGCAGCCGCGCTTCTTGTATTCTTCCACCTTGGCTTTGGCTTCCTCGGGTGTGCCGGAGGCAGTGATCTTATCCACCAGATCATCGGGGACCAGATGCTTGGCCTGCTTGATCTGTTCCTTGGTGGCGGGCCAACCCAAAATGGATTGGATCTCGTGCACCACTTCATCCGAAACGCCCGAAGCCTTGGCGATGTGCGGTTGCTGGGCCAGGTACTGGCACAATAGCATCTTGGTGTGGTCAATGGCCGTGTCGTGATCGTGGTCCACCGAGCAGACGATCAGCTGCGGGCGGTCCAGGTCCTCAAGTTTGCGTCCGGCCTTTTTGGCGCCCTTCTCCAGCAGTTCGAGAGCCTTGTCGTTATATTCGGGCGGGACGCAATAATTCATCACGCAACCGTCGGCGATCTCGCCGGTCATTTCCATCATCAGATCGCCTGTGGCGCCGATCATGAGGGGTACGTTGCGCGGCTCGCGGCGACCATGCACCACATCCAGCTCGATGCCCTCAACATTGTGGAATTCGCCGTGGAAGGTGACCCGTTCCATGTTCAGCAGGCGGCGCAGCACCTCGACCGTCTCGCGCATGGCCACCAGCGGCTTGCGACGCTGGATGCCGACGTTCTTCGCCAGTGGGTCCCACCAGGCGCCGATCCCGCAGATGACCCGGTTCGGGGCCAGGTCGTCCAGGGTCAAGAGCGTGGCGGCCAACAACCCAACGTTGCGGGTCCAGTTGTTGATCACGCCTGAGCCGACCTTGATGTGTTCGGTCACGGCTGCGTAGGCGGCCATCGGGACAATGGCATCGCGCACCAGGCGTGACTCCGCCTGCCAGACCGCTTCGAAGCCGCGCTGTTCCGCATAGCGGGCGTAATCCAGACCGTCGCGCAGATCATGGGAGTCTTGCAGGTAAAGGGCTACTCGTTCCACGGACTGTTCTCCATTATCGTTGTTTTTGGGGTAGGGCGAAATTGTATCATATCGGGATAATGGAGCCGTGGATCAAACAAGTTCCCGGCGAACCGGGAACTTGTTTGATCGTCTAGGCGAGCGCTTGCAGCCGCTGCCACATCTGCGGCGCAAGCTCACGCGAGTGGGCGGCGATGCGCTCTTCATCCATCGTCAGGATCTGCTTGTTCTTCATCAGGATCTGGCCGCGGCAGACGGTGGTATCTACGGTCGCGTCCACCAGGCCGAAGATGAGATGGCCCAGGAAATTATCTTCACTAAGCGGAGTGGGGGGCTGGTAATCCAGGATGGCCAGGTCGGCGGGACGGCCCTCGGCCAGTTCGCCCACGCGAATCCCGAACTGGCGCTCGACGATATCGGCATTATTGCCCAAGAGCATCTGCGGCGCTTCCATGAAGGCCACGCGCGGGTCGCGGTTGTCGAGGCGGTGAAGCAGGTAGGCGCAGCGCATCTGCGAGAGCATATCGGAAGACATGCCGTCCGAGCCGAGACCGACCAAAATCCCTTTCTGCAACATCTTCAACACCTGGGTGACGCCGACCGCGTTGTTCATATTCGATTCAGGGTTGTGAACGATGGCGGTGCTGGTGGCGGCGATGGCGTCCATCTCAGACTCATCCACATGGACGCAATGGACGAAGATGGACTTCTCGCCGGTGACGTTCAGCTTATGCAGCCGCTCAACGGTGGGGACGCCGTACTTGTCGAGGGAATCCTTTCTATCGGCAGCGTCCTCCGCCACGTGGATGTGACAGCCCACACCCGCGTCTTTGGCGATGCCCACACAGGTCTCGATGGTTTCATCGGACAGGGTGAAGGAGGCGTGCATACCCATCATGGTCGCGATCTGACCGTCGCCCTTGCCAACCTTCTTGATGAAGCGTTCGTTCTCGGCGATCCCGCCGCCCTTGACGTTGCGGTCCGAGACCTCGTAGCACAGCGAGGCGCGCAGGCCAGCCTCTCGCACCGCGGACTCGATCAGGTCGAGGGAACCGTCGCGCATTCCCGGCGAGGCGTGGTGGTCAATCACGGTGGTCGTCCCGTTGCGGATGCACTCGATCAGGGGAATCTGCGCCGAGAGCGTGATATCTTCGCCGTCAATGGCTTTGTCCACCTTCCACCACAGCCGCTTGAGGATTTCCACGAAGTTCGAGGCGGGGTCGCCAGGGATGGCCATGCCGCGCGCCATGGTGGAATAGAAGTGATGGTGGGTGCAGATAAAGCCAGGCAGGAGGATCTTGCCCGCACAATCCACTGCTTCGGCGTCAGGATAGCGCTTTTTCAACTCAGCCGCGCCGCCAATCGCCGCGATGTTCTCCCCGTCCGTGACAACCGAACCGTTCCAAATAACCCGGTTGTTCCTGCCAAGTGTTACGACAATCCCGTTTTCAAATCGAATAGCCATGAAAGTGATTCCTTTCTTGTAGAGGAACTTTATATTCTGTCATTGCGAGGAGGGTGCTTTCCCGACGCCTGTCCTGAGCCTGTCGAAGGGAAGCAATCCCCAAGTTGATGAGGAGATTGATTCGGGCGACGCTTCGACTTCGTTGCACTCCGCTCAGCGCGAGCCGCTCGCAATGACAGATTAAATCTAATTTTCGTGTAATACCGCCAGTTCGGCCGCGCTGCGTACCCGCATGTTGATCGCTCCGGTGATGCACTTCTGGGCGCAGATCGAGCAGCCGATGCAGCGTGAGGCGTCCGTGTGGGGGAAACGATCCTCGTCGAGGTGGACGGCCAGGTACGGGCAGCGGGCGCAGTTGCCGCACGAGACACACAGGTCGGGGTCGGCCACGGAAATTTTCTTGACCGGCGAGAGTGCCATGAAGTCCGTGATGGGATGCGGTTGCGCGATGCCAATCAATTCCTGAACGGATTTGATGCCGCGTTCCTGCATCAGGAAGGCCGTGCCGGATTCGAGTTCCTTCACGATGCCGACGCCGTGTTTTATGGCAATTGTGCAGAACTGGACGGTCTTGACACCCAGCGCCAGGAAGTCCATGGCGGCTTTGTAATTCATCGGGCCGCCATTGCCAGAAATCTCGATGCCCTCTGGGACAGCATTCGCCAGCGTCAGGTACGAGATGGGCGTCACGCCATCACCGCTCATGCCAACGATGACGCCCTCCTCCCATCTGCGCTCAGTGGACGGACGGAATGCCAGCGTGGGGAAGGAGTTCGCCAGTGTGATGCCAGCTTTCTTGTTCGGGTATTTGGCGAGCACCCCGCGGATGGCGCGCAGGATCGGCACAATGGATGTGACCGCCGCAGTCAATTTGAACAACTTCGGGATGTTCGGGTCGCCGACTTCCATGATCCAGTCAATGATCTTGGCGGTCAGGGCTGCGTTTTGGGAGACGATGTCGCCCTCGGTGCCGTCGCCGCCCTGCGGGCAAGATAGCGAGTATTCGATGCCCATCGCGCCAGCCGCCTCCAGCTTTTTTGTATTGGACTGCCAGCCTGCGCGGTCGCTCTCATCGTGACCCGAAACGGGTCCGCCTGTGGAGGCGATGGTCAGCCTGTCGGGCCATTCCCTGACCAACTGCTCCACCTCGCGGCAGACGCGGTCGAGCGGGTGGCCAGACACGTTATCGGAATTTCCGTAAGTGTATTGCCCAAAGGTGAACATGTACTCGGATGGGATGTGGATCGGGACGTTGTCGAAGGCGGTTTTCATCACGCCGCCAGCCCAGCCCGCTTTGTAAGCTTTGGTCATCTGTTCCAGGCCGTCCGTGACCGGCGAAGCAGAGAGCAGGTAAGGCGAGTGGATCGTGCGCCCGAAGAAATCAGCTTCGAGCGATACGGGCACAGGATTGAAACCAGGCAAGGCGTAATGGGACTTGGTCGTCTTTT
>JAKANW010000317.1 GCA_021823555.1 Chloroflexota bacterium | reverse complement strand
GGAGCGGAATCGGCCTGCGTACCTGGGACAGCACACAGGTCTGCTTCGACAGCATCTCGGTCAACCCGCTTCCCTAGGAGATAATATGGGTTTATCGAATTCCCCTTCCTTGAAGGATTATCGAAACGGAATGCCGGATCAACCGCACAAGCCGGCGGTCCGCCAGCGGATCATTCGCATCACGCTCGCAGTATTAACTGTGATCGTTGCCGCGCTTGGGGTCATCAATTTCATGGGCACGGATAGTGCGAACCTGCTGATAGGTAACGGAAATGTGACCGGTCATGTGGTGGATGCAAAAGGTGCGCCGTTCCCGGGCACGGTCTATGTGATGGGTGTGGATCGCCCGGTCCTTCTGGACGCCCAGGGCGGGTTCACGTATCAAGGCGTTCCAGCCGGGAGGCGGAATCTGATCGTCGCCTTGAACGGGACCGCGCAGGAGTACCCGGTTCAGGTCCAGGCTGGGGCGAACGTGGATGTCGGCCAATTGATTTTTACAGTCGTAACGCCCATTGCACAACCATAAAGGAGAGAATCCATGAATAAAAAAATCCTCGTCGTTGATGATGATGACATGATGCTAAAGATGACATCCACCATCTTGGCACGCCACGAATTCGAAGTATTGAACGCAGGGGACGGACGCGATGCATTATCCAGGCTGGAAACAGAGAAGCCCAATCTGATCCTGTTGGATGTGATGATGCCCGAGATGGATGGTTACGAAACCTGCCAAAAGATTCGGGCGAACCCGGCCACAAATAAAATCCCAATCCTGATGCTGACCGCGCTGGCATCCATCGAACAAAAGGTCAAAGGCTTCGAGGCTGGCGCGGACGATTATCTGGCAAAGCCTTACGAAACCGAGGAATTGCTGGCGCGCGTCAACGCGCTCATCAAACGCAGTGAGGTGCTGCCTCTCCTGCAACCTTCCGTCCCTCCAAGTGCACCGATCGAAATGGCCCGCACAATTGCAGTCTTCTCTTTACGCGGCGGGTCAGGTGTCTCGACCATATCGGTCAACCTGGCAGGCGGACTGGCCGCGCTGTGGGGACAATCGGTCGCGTTGGTGGATATGGTGACGATTGCAGGTCAAACCGCGTTGTTCCTCAACCAATCTTTGCATCGCACCTGGGCCGATCTTTGTCAGCTCAACGAGATCGACTCGGATGCAGTCCACACCGCCTTGTTACCGCACGAATCCAATGTTTTTACATTGGCATCGCCCCGTCGTCCAGAAGAGGGCGAAATGGTCACACCTGAAAAAGTCGCAACCGTTCTCGATGTTTTGCGTTCGCAATTCCCCTACGTTGTGCTGGATATGCCGCACGATTTGAGCGAACGCACTTTGCAGGCGCTTGACCGCGCCGACGTGATCCTGCTCGTTGCCCAACCTGAGATCGCCGCCATGCGAGCATCCAGCATGGCGCTGGAAATCTTCGAGGCGCTCAATTATCAAAACAAAAAAATTCATCTCATCGTCAATTGGACTTTTCCGCGTATGGGCTTGGCGCTTGACGATATCGAAAAATTCATCAACCGCAAAGTAGATTTGGTCCTGCCCTGCGCTGAAGATGAATTCGTTAAAGCCTTGAACTATGGACGGCCTCCGGTACTTGATGGTGCAGAGAGTCCGCTGGCGGCCATCTTCGAAGATATGGCGCTGGCACTCAGCAAAGAGGAACATCGCAAAGTCCGCCCGCAGAATCCAACATCAGCATGGGGACGCGTGGCTGAACGTATGCGAAAAAAGAAATAAACTTCGAGCGGCGCAAAACCTGCGCCGCTTTTGTTTATAATCATCTCATGAAAAAAGATCATTTACTTACCCGGCTTCAACTCGAAGGCAATCCAATCATTGACGGCGAAACTGTCACATTCATTTGGAAAGGCAATTCTGCGCCTCACTTAATCGACGACTTGCACGGCTGGGACGATCATCCCAAACGACTTAAACGCTTCGCACCGGACCTGTGGACGATCTCGTTTAATCTGAAAGCTGATGCGTACCTGGAATATTCCTTCTATGAACCCGAAACACAAACGCGTTTGAAAGACCCTTTCAACAAACACAGAATCTACAACGGCGTTGGCGGATACAACAACTTTTTTTACATGCCCAATGCCGCTCCGTCACCGCTGATAAAACCAGCGGAGAAAAAATTCCGGGGAACGGTCACCCGCCACAAGATCGGGATGTGGATGCTCAGCTTGCGCAGCCAGCGCACAGTTTATCTTTATCGTCCGCCTGCACCCGGACCGGCGCCTTTATTAATTGTCTATGATGGGCCTGATTATCTGCGACGCGGCAGGATCAACATCATCGTGGATAACTTGATCGCGCAGAAACGCATCCGCCCGATTGCGATGGCCTTGCTTCAAAACGGTGGACGGGAACAGCGGCGCTTCGCCGAATATGCCTGTTCTGACGGAACATTAAGTTGGCTCAGGCATGATGTCCTTCCGCTTGCGCAACAGAAATTGAAACTGACCGACGAGCGCGGCGCATTCGGCGTGCTGGGTGCGTCCATGGGCGGATTGATGGCAATGTACACCGGCCTGCGTATGCCCAAAACATTTGGGAAGATCGCCAGTCAGGCCGGCGTTTTCTGGTTTGAAGGTCTGCCCACATCCGCAGTTGAGCTGATCGAAAATAAACCGCGCCCGGATGTAAAAATCTGGATGGACGCCGGTCGCATGGATTTTTTATTGGAAGATAACCGCCGCATCCAGCCTATTCTGCAGGAAAAAGGCTACAACGTGACTTATTACGAAGGGGGCGGCGCGCACAATTACACTTCCTGGCGCAACAACCTGGGTAACGCGCTGGAAACAATTTTCGGATGACATTTACTGAGAGGGGTAGAGTATGATAAGCCAGTACAACCCGTCTTACCAAATCCTTTCCAAAATGTCAGGGAATTGAAAAGTGTAAACTCTCCCTAAGGTGCAAAACCAAGGGGGATGGCTATAATCTCATCTGTCCTTAAGGAGGACAGATGACTCGTAAACCTTTTGAACTTATTCGCGGTCTGGCGCTGTTCCTTCTTCTTATCGTCATTACAATTGCCGCGGTGCGGTTGAAGCTGCTTATTCCCCGGTCGATATTGATCTGGTTAAGCCAAAGTCCCAACCCACAGCAAGCGGTAATTGCTTTCGGCGCGTTTGTGAGCAGTTGCCTGCTTCTTTTCATCCGCCTTGGCGTGGAATTTCCACAGGCAAAGCCGCTGGTCGGCTCAGATAAGATTCGCCTATATGTGGCCGGTTTGCCGCTGTGGTTCATCATTACCGCCATCGCCGTCTCGGCAGGCGGACTATTGCTCGTGTTCCCCGCCTGCCAGGCGCCAACATCAGTCGTGTTTTCAGTAGAAGGGCAACAACAAACACTTCAGCCCGGCGATACATTTACGGCCACGCCCAACCAAACCCTGATCGTTACAGCACAGCCATCTCAATCAGATGCCATCCTTTCCTGTGCCTGGCAATACAGCGGCGATGTATTCAAGAGTTTTGGTTCCAATACCGGTTGCCAGACAAACGTGGAATTAACCAATAAACCATCTGTGGGGTTTCTTACCCTGAAGGCCACACAGGATTTTTGCAATCAGAGTTCCATTTTTTCCATTCAGATTCAAATTGGGTCAACGAAATAGGCGCTGCCATGAAACGCAAAATTGTTTTCGCTGCTTTTATATCGCTCGGAATGGTTTTAAGCTTAACTGCTTGTAATTCGCCATCGACGCCGCCAAACCATGTACGGATTTTGCCCGAACAATGTACATTGACCATAGGCAAACAAATACCATTAACTCTCGATGGAGTAGTGCCGCCTAATGCAGCCATCCAATGGACGGCTTCAGATGGCAGTATTTTATCCACGCCTCCCAACCTCAACGCCTTGTTCACAGCGCCCTTAAAGCCCGCCATCGTGACAATTACAGTTGGGATCACATCCGGCACTCCCGATGCAGATGCACCTGTCACAAGACAGTGCACCATCATGCCGGTTGACGGGCCTTTAATTGCAACATCCGGCGGTTCCACTCTCAATGTTTCCAATCCGACAAACCAGTCGACCATCGCAATCAGCGAGGTAATGGCCACACCTTGCGGCGGCGAAGATTACAAAAAGTGGAATGAGTACGTTGAGCTTTATAACTATGGCTCCCAGCCAGTGGACGTGCGTGGCTGGTGGCTGTTCGATCCAGGCCCAAACGGGACTCCTGACTCGCTTGTTTCGTGGGACGAACGTGTACCGAATGCCGCTCCCGGATCAAACCTGATCACGAACACAACCATAATCCCACCTCATAAGTTTGCAGTCATCTTATCGCCGTTATATGTTCAAGGAATTCCGCCCTATCAAATGCCTTACCATTTCCCAGACAATACCATCATGCTCAGCATCCGCGACAGCGACCGCCTCGGCGATGATGTATATGGGATCGTAGGCACAGGCCTTAATCCTGATTTTCTCGTTCTCTATATCGGTGGATCCAATTCGGTATTGCAGGTGGTATCTACTTACGGTAACCCGACTCTAGGCAATTATCCACAGGACTTCCGCGATACGCCCGGAGATGGCCTGCCTCTGGTTACATCAAGCTGTTGGTCAGTTGAGCGGAAAAACCCCACCGGGCCTGATAACTTCAATAACTGGGTAATGCTTCAAAATGGTTCTCCGGGCCAGGCGCCTTATCGTTAGAACCAAGCTCTGACAGAAAAGACAGCATCCCAAGGAAGTATAATCAGCCTGTATGAGCGTTATCCAAGGAAAGCATATCCTGCTCGGCGTGACAGGGTCAATCGCGGCTTTTAAAGCCGCTGACCTTGCCTCGAAGCTGATACAAA
>JAKANW010000316.1 GCA_021823555.1 Chloroflexota bacterium | reverse complement strand
TTGAACGCGGTCGCCGAAGCCATCCGCGCCGCACAGCCCATTTTGTGGAAGATGGTACTCACCGGCGTCCATGATTTCGACCGCCGCTTTTGTTTCATGGCGTTGCAAATCCTTCACCAACGAGGTGAACTCAAACTACGCGTCACCAAGAGCCTGCCTGTGGATGACCTCGACCACGCCCGCGAGCTTGGCCTGCGCACCGGCTTTGGCGACGACTGGCTGCGCATCGGCCATGTCAAAGCCTTCATGGACGGTGCACTTGGTCCGCACACTGCGGCCATGTTCCAGCCCTACATGAGTGACGGCGAAAATCGGGGCATCCTGAACATGGACGGCGAGCACCTCTTCGAGGTCGCCCGCCGTGCTGCCGACGCAGGCCTCGGCATGGCCGTCCACGCCATCGGTGACCGCGCCAACCACGAAGTGCTGAACGCGTACGAGCAATTGCGCCGCTACGAATGTGACCATAACCTGCCCGCGCTACGTCATCGCATCGAGCATGTGCAAATCATCCATCCCGACGACGCGGCCCGCCTGGCCCAACTGAATGTGATCGCCTCCATGCAGCCCGTTCACGCTACGTCCGACATGCACACCGCCGACAAATATTGGGGCCGTGAGCGCGTTCCTTATTCCTACGCCTGGCGGACGCAGCTGACTCACGGCGCGGCGCTCGCCTTTGGGTCCGATGCGCCGGTTGAGTCGCCGAATCCGTTTTGGGGATTGTACGCCGCGGTCACCCGCCGCCGCGCCGACGGTTCACCCGGACCCTCCGGCTGGGTGCCCGAACAAAAGTTGACCATGCCCGAAGCGCTCGCGGCCTACACCCTCGGCCCTGCCTACGCGGCCGGCATGGAGTTGCGCGCGGGCCGGCTCGCTCCGGGTCACTTGGCCGACCTGATTGTCGTCGAGAACGACCCGTTCACTTGTTCTCCCAATGACCTGCTCACCATGCAGTCCTCTGCCACGATGGTTGGCGGCGAGTGGGTTTGGAGTTCCCTATGACATCTCCGATTCGTTTAAGCCCCGAAATGCTCATTCCGCGCCTTGGCGATTATCTTGTTCAAAAGAAATATGTGACCGTAGAAGATCTTTCCAGGGCGTTGGCTTATCAGCAGGATCAGGTGGCGCAGGGCAAGGCTTGCCTGCTCGGCCAGGCGCTGGTGGAAATGAACCTGCTTAACCGCGAGCACCTCGACCAGGTGGTGACCGAACAGATCATCCAATTGCGCAACGCGCTGCAGGCCGCCAACCGTAGTCTGGAGGAACGCGTCCAACAACGGACAGCAGAATTGGAAGATGCGCTGGCGCGGCTGTCGGAGTTGAGCCAGTTGAAGGCGAATTTCGTTTCGAACATTTCCCACGAATTGCGCACGCCGCTCACACACGTGAAGGGATACATCGAGTTGCTGGTCAGCGAGTCGCTCGGTCCGGTCACCAATGAACAGAGACATGCCCTGCAAGTCAGCCAGCAATCCACAGCCAAGCTCGAGGGCTTGATTGACGACCTGATCATGTTCTCGCTGGCCACGCGTGGCGAACTCAGCCTCAAGCAGGCTCCCACCGATATTGTCCGCCTGGCCAATCTGAGCGTCAAGACGGTGGAGCAAAAGGCCAAAGATCGCAGCGTGAGTGTTCATGCCGTGGTAGACAAAGACATTCCTCTCGTTCAGGCTGATTCGCAAAAGATCGCCTGGGCGCTGGGCCAGTTGCTGGATAATGCCATCAAGTTCACACCATCCGAAGGCCGCGTGGTGTTGAGCCTGAAGCGCGAGACCGGCAGCTTGGTGATCGTTTCCGTCACCGACACAGGCATTGGCATTCCACAGGGCCGGTTGGATGAGATCTTCGAGCCATTTCATCAATTGGATGGTTCCTCCACGCGCAAATACGGCGGCACCGGTATCGGCCTTTCATTGGTCCGGCAAATTGTGGAAGCGCATGGTTCCATGATCGAAGTTACTTCTGTGGAGGGCAAAGGCACCACCTTCCGCTTCCCACTTTTAGCCATCGAAGAAGAAACATAGTTTTAGGTAAACATGATGGACACAACGAAATTAAATGAACTATACGAACTCTTTCAAGATTCCGACCGCAGCGGTGATTGGAAAGCGACGCTGGAAGCGTTGGCGGTGAAGCTGCGTAATTTCATTGTGTTCGACAATCTCGCCATTTATTTTATTGATCCACAAACCAAAGCCCTCGAGGTCACCTACGCCCGCGCTCTCGGACGCGGCAAGACTGCCGAAGCGGACGCGGCCTGGGGGGACAAAATTGCTGCAGATGTCATCGCCACCGGCAAGGTTCTCCTCCAAACGCCAACTGCTGTGGAACAGGCGGGGACAGGCCGTCTTGCACAGGCTCATCTTTTGGGCCTGCCGCTGCGCATGGAAACCCACATGAATGGCGCCATGGTGCTTGTCCGTTTTGGGGGGCCGGAATATTCCGATGAACATCTTCACATTGCCGCGCTGGTTGCTATGTGGATGACCCTCCTATTCGAACGCCGGGAATGGCTGGACACCTACCAGCAATTGGAAGAAGTCCAACGCCGCATCCGTTTGCAGGATGATTTCCTGGCCACCATCTCCCACGAGCTGCGCACGCCGCTCGGTTTTATCAAAGGTTATTCCACCACCTTGTTGCGCCAGGACACCAGTTGGGATGAAATCACCCAGCGCGAATTTCTCACCATCATCGAAGAGGAGGCCGACCGTCTGGCCCAATTGATCGAAGACATGCTCGAGTCGGCGCGCCTGCAAAGCAATACCTTGCAATTTAAATTCCAGCCGCTGCGACTGGATGCCATGATCCGCGACGTGGTCCTGCGTCTCCGCCAGCGACATCCCGGCCTCACGGTCAATCTGGACTTTGGGCCGGTTCCATCCATCCCAGGCGACAACGTCCACCTGGTGCGTGTCTTCGAGAACCTGTTTAGCAATGCCATCAAGTACGCGCCTGCTTCGCCCCTGGAAGTTTCGCTTCACCAAAATGGAAACTTCCTCCGGTTCCGCCTCACCGACCATGGTCCGGGCATTCCCGAAAACTACCTGCCGATGATTTTTGAGCGCTTCTATCGTGTCCCTGATGAAAGCTCGGCCAACACCGGCACAGGCCTTGGCTTGTATATTTGTAAACAAATCATTTTGGCGCATCGTGGTAAGATTTGGGCAGAATCAAAATTGCGTGAAGGCACCACGTTTTTGATCGAGCTGCCCATTGACCTGCCGTCGCAAGTGTAATTCCTGATCTGAGAGGAGTCCCCTATGGCAAAACGTGTCCTGATCGTTGATGATGAACCCCGATACTTGCGCCTGTTGGATGCCAACCTGCGTACGGAAGGCTATGAAGTCGTCACTGCCCATGATGGTCAGCAAGCTATTGAGGTCTTTTCTGCACAGCCCATTGACCTCATCCTGCTCGACATCATGATGCCGCGCTTGGATGGCTTTGCCACCTGCCAGCGCATCCGTGAATTTTCCAGCGTGCCGATCATCATCCTGACTGCCAAAGGCGAGGAACAGGATCGGGTGCGCGGCCTCGACCTCGGCGCGGACGACTATCTCGTCAAGCCGTTCTCGGCCACCGAGTTGCTGGCGCGTGTACGCGCCGTGTTGCGCCGCGCACAACTTCCCTCGGAAAGCGGGCAGGCGCGTTTCTTCATCCACGAAAACCTGCGCATCGACTTTGCGCGCGCTGAAGTCTGGCGCGGGGATGTGCCCGTCTCCCTTTCGGCTACGGAATATCGCCTGCTCCTCCAATTCGCCCACAACCTCGGCAAGATCCTGACTTCGGAGGAATTGCTCACCAGCGTGTGGGGGCCTGAGTATAAGGCCGATAAGGAAATTTTGTGGGTGAGCATTGCCCGCTTGCGCCAGAAACTCGAAGAGGATCCACACAATCCGAAGCACATTGTCACCCGTTCAGGGCTGGGCTACCTGATGCCTCCTAACGAAAGTTGATGTTATAGAAGTACATAATGCAGGCTACGGTTCTTATTGTTGATCGAGATACTGCCAGTCGAAATTTTCTAGTGCACCTGTTCGAGCAAAAAAAGTGTCGTGTGCTGGAAACCTCCCTGGGCAAAGAGGGCCTTGTATTGGCATGGCTCAATCACCCCGACTTGCTGGTGGTTGATCCGCAACTCACCGATATGCCGGGGGAAGACTTGATACGTAAACTGCGCGGGGATGTGCGAACCGCCTCCGTACATGCTGTTGTCGTCAGCAGCGATCCCGATCCCCAGCGTAGAACATCTTGCCTGGAAGCAGGTTTTAGCGAATATTTGGTCAAATCTGCAGAATTGGTTTCTGCGTTGGATGCGCTGGCTGACCGCTTCACGGAGGATGACAGGGAATCTGTTCCCGCGAAACCTCTGCGGCAGGGCGGCTTGTTGTTTGTCTTTCTGAGTGCAAAAGGCGGAACAGGCACCTCTTCCCTGTGCGCTAATTTGGCGGCCGACACCGCCGTTCAAATGCAGGAAAGCCGCGTGGCTGTGGTGGATGGCGTTCTGCCCATCGGCTCCATTGCCCAAATCGCTGGTTACGAGGGGCAAACGAACCTGATCACTGTCTCAGCCCAATCGAATAAGGATACCGACGCAGAGTTTTTCCGCAAGAGCCTGCCCAAGTTATCTCCCTGGAATTTCCACTTGCTGGCTGGTTCACCGAGTCCCGAAAGCGCCGCTTCCTTACGCGCCGGTCGTATCGAAGAGATCGTGAGCGGCATTCAAGATGCTTACGATTTCGTCTTTGTGGATATTGGCCGCGCTCTTTCACCGATTAGCCTGCCAATCATCCAGAAAGCCAACTTGATCGTGCTGGTCATCAGCAATGATCTAGGCACTCTAACGTTGACCCGTACGGTCT
>JAKANW010000315.1 GCA_021823555.1 Chloroflexota bacterium | reverse complement strand
TTCCGATCTGAGAGGAAAGGATGATGGATGAAGGCGGAAATACAAGATGCAAAGGGGCGCAAAAATTCAAGAGTTGGTTGAGCAGCGCAACGTGATACCTTCTTTTCGGCCATCGTTCGTGATGATTAAAAATGAAAAGCCACAACCACCAATCACCCATCCTTCGTTGCCTGCGTGTTCTTTGTGTTTAAAGTCTTCAGTATTTCCTCCAGCTCTTCCTCTTTTTTATTCCGCCCTCACCGCCGCGAAGCCAAGCCCATTCGGGCCGAGGTGCGCACCGATGACCGCGGTGGCGTTGACCAACAGAATCTCGCGCGGCAGGTCGCGGGACACCTCGTTCATCAGCCGCGCCAGGAAGCCGCGTGCGCGCGACTCGGCACCGGTGTGCATGATCGAGAGTCGCTCCAGCGGTAGGAGGGGTTTCAGGAAGCCTGCCATGCGTTCATCGGCTTGACCGGTGGTCCGCACGATACCAGCGGCTTTGACCTGACCGCCAGCCAGTTCGATCATCGGTTTGATGGAGAGCGCGCCGCCCAGAATGGTGATGGCGGCCGGGACGCGTCCACTGCGGCGCAGATAATCCATCGTGTCGAGTGCGGCGAAGACGCGCAACCGGCGGCGGGTCGACTCGATGGCGGCCACGACCGCCTCGAGGCTTGCACCGGATTCGGCGGCTTCGGCCGCGGCCAGGGTCTGAAAGCCAAGCCCCATGGAAAGCGAGCCGCTGTCCACCACGGTGACGCGGCCGGGAAAATCCCGCGCAGCCTGCTCAGCGACGCTGAAGATGGCGGTCAATTGTGATGCGGCATGGATCGAAATGATGTGGTCACAGCCCAAGGCGAACAATTTTTGGTAGCGCGCCAGGAATTCCCCGATGGACGGCGCAGCGGTGGTTGGGAATTTTTTCATGCCGGGCAGGCGCACGTAGAAGTCATTGCGGCTGATGCCCGCGCCGTCGGCGTATTGTTTGCCGTCGATGACAAGCAGGGTGGGAACCACTTCGATGCCAAAACGTTCCGCCTGATCAAGAGGCAGGTCGGAGGTCGAGTCAGTAACGAGGCCAAGTTTCATGGCCGCGAGTATAGCATGGGTTGAAAGATTCGATTTTCTACAACTGCAGGCACGCATCCGCGCATAACCAGAACAGACTCTCGCGGATCTCCGCCCGCGACTGCCAGCCGCGGTTGTCCCATTCCGCGCCGCTGACGTCATCGCCGCCGTACAAGACCTGACCGAACGTGACCTTGCGATAGTGCGCCACGGCCATCAAGCTGGCAGCTTCCATCTCCACGGTGAGGCAGCCCTCCGCCTTGCGCCGGGCGATCACGTCTGGCGTTTCGCGGTAGGGCGCGTCGGTCGTCCACGTTTTGCCGAGCCGATGTGGCATGCCGCGCGCTTCCAGTATTTTCGTCAGCGCCTCAACACCCAGCGGGTCAGCGGTTACTTCGCGGGATGGCGGCAGATAATGATACGAGACGCCCTCGTCTCGCACCGCGCTGGAGACCACGATCAAGTGGCCGACTTGGATATCCTTATCCAACACACCGGCCCCGCCGCAGGCGATGAACTTGCGTGAACCGAAGGCAATGACTTCCTCGAGCAGGCCAGCCGCGACGGGTGCACCGACCGCGGGATGCATGAATCCCAACCGTTGACCTTTGTATTCAATCTCGTACATGGGATGCGGACCATCCTCCCAGGCATTCCTTGTCAGCAATTTTGCATTGTGTTCTGCAGCAACCTTCTCCAGCACTTCACGGAAGAAACAGATGACCATGTGCTCCGGCATGTCGCGCGGACGGATGATACGCGACGGCTCGGTAGTCGCTTCGACGGAGGGATCGTGCTCAAGGATGGGGTAGGTCATGGTAACTCACTGCAAAAAAATTAGCCATAGATTGACACGGATTAGATTTAAAAAAATCTGTGAAATCTGCGGCAAGGATTGGGCCGGGAAATATTTCTACTTTTTCCCCGCCAAATTTTCCTTGACGCGGAAGCGGAAAACGTGGAAAGAAAAAAACACCTCTGCGTTCATCCGCGTCCTCCGCGTTTTCCGCATCCAAGAATTACTCATTGCGCTGTATTGCCTCCATCCACCAACAACAGATGTCCCGTCACGAACGACGAGTCATCTGAGGCCAAAAACAGCACGGCACGCGCGATCTCTTCGGGCTTGCCGAAGCGCCCCATCGGGATGTAGGCGCTCGACTCTTTGATAGCTTCCTCCAGCGTCACCGGGTTGGAGTGTTCAAAGTAACCCTTCTCCATCCAGCGGTCCACGAACGTGTCGCCCGGGCAAACCGCGTTCACGCGGATTCCATCGCGCGCATAATCCAGCGCCATAGACTTCGTCATCATGCCCACCGCGCCCTTGCTGGCAATGTACGGGAACGCGTCCCTGCCCGCCACCACCGACCAGTCCGAGCCGTTGTTGACGATCACGCCGCGTCCCTGCCGCTTCATCACCGGGAGCACCAACTTGCACATGCGCCACACGGCAGTCACATTCAACGCCAGCGTGTCGCGCCAGATTTCCTCCGAGGTGGTCTCCGCCGTGCCGCTGGTGACGATGCCTGCGTTGTTGAACAGAATGTCAATACGACCGAACTCCGCCAGCGCGGCATCCACCACCTTTTGACAATCCTCCGCTCGCGTGTGATCTGCCTCCACGAACACGCATCGGACTCCCTTCCGGCTTGCCTCGGCTTGGACGCGTTCTCCCAGCCCGACGCGTCGGCCCGTGATGACCAAATCCGCTCCTTCGTCCGCGAACAGAAGCGCCGTGGCTTTTCCAATGCCCGAGGTCGCCCCGGTGATGATGGCGGCCCTGCCTGTCAGTTTGCCTGTCACATTTACCTCCTGACCGTGGTCAAATTTCCTTGCGAGAAAACTTCTTATCTGCCTGTGCACCCGCTACAACGTCATCAAGATGATGGCGATCAATGCCAAAAGAATTCCGAACGATTGCGGGCGCGTGACGCGTTCCTTGAGGACCAACGCGGCCAGCAAAACCGTGGAGGCCGGAAACAACGAGCTGAGAATGGCGGCCACGTCCATGCGGCCCATTTGACTGGCAAGAATGTAAAGCACATTCCCGCCCACATCCAGAATTCCATTCAAGGTGATTGCCAGCCAAGCGGGAGACTCCACCTTCCACGAGTCGCGGCGGGCAAGCAGAAAAACGGTCATGACAATCATGCCGGACGAACGCGAGACCACCATCGGCCACAACGTGGAGGTGCGCGTGGCGCTGTGCATGAGGGCAAAGTACAGGCCAAAGCCAACGCCCGCCACGAGAGGCAGCTTCAAGTCCGCGACGTGAGCGAAGATGTCCTTCACGCCATTCTCGCTTTGGGAGACGAACCAAATGGCAAACAGGGCAAACCCGAAGCCGATCAGCGTCACCCACTTGGGCAGGCCGTCGGTGAACGCTCCGATCACGATTGGGATAACGGCCGCCATCAAGGCCGAGACCGGTGCGGCGATGCTCATTAAGCCGCGCGTCATGGCCTGGTAGAGCAGCAGAATGCCGAGCGTACCGATGGCTCCCGCGGCCGCCGCGAGCAGACAGAACCACCAAGATGGAAACGCCTGGCGAAACATGAACGCCGCGGCAATGACAAATACAATGCCAACCGCTTCGCCGAAAAAGACGGCGCGGTACGGGCCGGTTTTGCGCGAGGCCAGTCCGCCGTAAAAATCGCCTGCGCCCCAACTGAAGGCGGCGCTGAGACCGAGAAGAATGGAAAGCAAGGAAAAGTTCCTGAGCGAGGATGGTTTTGATTTTATCTTAACGCATGGACACCAAGCCGCAAAGTTTTGGGCTTGGCGTCCGTGCGCCTTTGCGTTGAAATTTTTTATTGAACGTCACGCGCCTATTTTCCGGCTGCCTGCGCCCGCTCCAACACTTTTTGCGCGTTCTTCAACAGCGGCATGTCGATCATTTTTCCATCAAGGGCATACGCGCCCTTCCCCGCCTGTTGACTGGCTTCGAATGTCTCGACGATGCGGCGCGCCTCCGCGATGGCCGCCTCGGATGGAGTGAACACGGACTGAACCGGTTCGACCTGCGCCGGGTGGATGATCTGCTTACCCACGAATCCCAGCCGCGACCCAAATTCCGCCTCGCGCCGGACCACGTCCGGATTCTTGAAGTCAATCGTGACGATATCCAGGGCCTGCAGACCAAACGCCGCGCACGCCACGACCACAGCCTGACGCGCATACAGCAATTCGACCGCCTCGGGTGTGCGCGTTGCGCCAACGCTCGCAGCGAAGTCCTCGCCGCCAAAGATGATGGCATCCAAGCGCGGGTGGGAGGCAATTTCTTTGAGGTTGAGAATCCCCATTGCCGTTTCCACTCCGACCAATATCCGAACCGAGTTGGGCGTCCAGCCGTAATTCATCTCCGCCTCGGCAATGATACCGCTGGCCCATTGGATTTGATCGAGCGATTCCGTTTTGGGAATCACGATCCCGTCCAGGTGATACGGCAGGACGGCGGCAATATCGTCCGCCTCCCATCCCGACCCGACCGAGTTGATGCGGGCGAGTTTCTCGCTTTTGCCGAAGTCGAGTTCCTGCAAGGCTTGGGCGATGGTGGCGCGTGCTTCTGCCTTGCGGTTGACGGCCACGCCGTCTTCCATGTCCATGCAGATGCAGTCCACGCCGAGGGTGGTGGCTTTTTCGATCTTGCGCCGGTCATCGCCGGGCATGTAGAGAAGGGCGCGTCGGGAGGGCATATTGATCTCCTGTTATGATTTCATCTCATACGCGTCGCGCAGGGAGAAGACCGCGTTCTGCCAGACGCGTTCGAAGCGCGCCATATCCGCCACGGACTTGCGGATCATCTTGAGGCATATATCC
>JAKANW010000314.1 GCA_021823555.1 Chloroflexota bacterium | reverse complement strand
ATTACAATGGAATCGACGATTCCATTGTAATGGAAAATTTGACACGGTTGTAAACATATTATGGCGTTCTGGACACGGCAGTGAGACCGACGCCCGGTAACACACCTTCGAAGTGACTGTTCCAGACACAAAGTTTACACATCAGCCGCGTTCTTGTGCCATCCAACACACTCACTTTCTTTGACGCATGATCGATGCGAAAATAGACGGAGGCAAAGCTTAATGGCAGAATAATCTTTTCTTTAAAGGACAGAAAACAGCATACACTTGAGAAACAGCAAAGGAAGCGATGAAGATTTTGGTTGTAGGCGCAACCGGCGTTTTAGGCCGAAATGTAATTCCCCGTCTGGTCGAGCGCGGATATCATGTGCGAGCCATCGTCCGAAATCAACGGCAGGAAAATTTCCTGCGCGACATGGGCGTAGAACCTGCCCAAGGAGACATTTTTGATAAGGACAGCTTGCACCGGGCCGCGGCGGGATGCGACCTTGCCATCCACATCGCCACCGCGATTTCCACGTCAAGCGCGCAGGATTGGAGCGTGAACGACCGCGTCCGCCGCGAAGGAACGCACAACCTATTGGAAGCGGCAAAGGAAAATGGCATCACACGCTACATCCAACAAAGTATCACTCTGCTCTACGGAGAGAACGGACAAAGGATTGTAGACGAGTCTGCGCCCACCCAGTCGACGCTCATCACCCAATCCGCAGCGGACATGGAAAAGCTAGTGTGTGCCTCCAGCCTGGACTGGTGTATTTTGCGAGGCGGGTTGTTCTACGGTCCGGGCACCGGACGCGAGACGGCCTGGCGAGAATCTGCCTGGGAGGGAAAATTAATGCTGCCCGGCGATGGAAGCGATCTGGTGTCATTAATCCACGTGATCGACATGGCGCGGGCAGTGGTAACCGCGGTGGAACGCGCCGCTCCCAAAAGTCTCTACAACATTGTGGATGACCAGCCGGTTAGTTTTGAGCGCCTGTTCAGTTACGTGGCCGATCCGCTCAATGTTCCCATGCCGCAGAGAGGCGGGCCGAGAGTCTATCCGTCCCTGGGGTGCAGCAATGCCAGGGCCAAAAAGGAATTGGGATGGCAACCGGCGTATCCAAGTTATTTATCGGGGTTGATGTAAGCCCGTTACGAATGAAAAAGGAGATGGTCACTTTGTAAAGTGACCATCTCCTTTATTTTTCGTTATTCCACCACCACCGTCACCTCGAACAAAATGGAACGCATCCCGCAGGCCGGAATGGATTTCCGACATTTCGGATCCCCGCTCGCGGTCAGGGCGGTCGTCCCGGGGGCGAGCGCCTCGTAAATTCCCTGTGCGCCTTTGATGACCATCACACCTATCTTGAGCGAGATCACCTTTGGATTATCCACGCTCACCGTCCAATCATAGACGCCATCGCCGAGGTTGAGCAAAAACGAATCGCCGACATGATACGTGAAGGTTCGGCCGTTATCCTGCAAAGTAATGGATTCGGGCGAGCTGGTCTGACCGGAAGAGGCAGGACTGGTCGTTTCAGTGATTGGCGGTACAGTGTTATCGGGAAGCGTAGTGCTCACCTCGGGCACCAATTGCCCCCCTGCCGGGGGATTTGCAGTGACAGCCGCCGAAGAAGCGGCTCCTGCCTGCGGCGCGCAAGCGGAGGCAATTAGCGATATTAGAATCACAAACACCGGAAGAAAGGTTTTCATTGTCTTCTCCTTTCGTATGGCTAATGGGTGAATTGTAAAGCAGACGGCAGCTTTCCATGAAATGTTCCCGCACCAACTATTACCCTTCTTGACTATTTTTATAAACTGGTTTATAATATAAACTAGTTTACACAAGGAGTAGAAATGAACGTACAAATCGACACCGCTATCAAACGCGCCCGCGGCTATTGGTTCGTAGATGGGTTCATCGAAATCGCTGCAGGGATATTGTTCCTCCTCTTGGGAGGGTTTGTCCTTCTCAGCATGAAGACACCGCAAGCGTCCTTCCCTTCCTGGTTCTTCTCGGTCACCGGTGAAGTCGTGATTTTGAAGGTCGTCAGTTTTGTGATCGTGGCGCTGGCTTTGTGGTGGTTGAAGGATCATTTCACCTATCCACGCACCGGCTTTGTGAGAGGCAAAATCACGGCTGCGCAAGTCCTCGCCATCCTCAAGAACCTGATTCTCTTTCTACTCCTGCCCATACTTGGATTGTTGGCCTTGTCCCTGCTGGTCACCTCGACTGGCAGTGTTCTATCATCTATGGCGGTCTGGTTTCCGGCTGGGCTGGGATTGGTCTGGGGAATTTTGTTGATACTGTTGAGTGAATGGATGGGACTGCTTCGTTTCCGCTGGGTAGCGGCGCTAATCCTGGCGACGGGAGTTGCTGTTGGCGCTTGGCAATGGCTGGCCGGATTGCCCGTCATCCCCGCGAATGTACAGCCGACGGCTTTGCCACCGACCGTGGTTGAAAGCATCAACCGCTCGTTAACTAGCCTTGGTCTTCTTCTCGTCGGTTCTGGCGTTGTCCTCCTGATTTCCGGCATACTAACATTCATCCGCTACCAAATGGCAAATCCACAACCCTATACGGAGGATATATGAGCCCGCTTCAAAACATCACCGGGCTGGACCGCATCATCCACGAGCCAGCGCGCCTGACGATTGTGGCCTTACTCTCCTCGGTCGCCTCCGCGGACTTTCTCTTCCTTCTCAAGGAAAGCGGCCTGACCAAGGGCAACTTGTCCGTGCACCTCTCGCGGCTGGGGGAGGCCGGCTATATCGAAGTGGAAAAAACCTTCCGCGGAAAAATTCCGCACACGGAATACAAGCTCACCACAAAGGGAAAATCGGCGTTTGACAACTACCGGAAAAGTCTAGGCTCAATTTTCAACACTTAAAAAAAGAGTGAATTACGCCTTCGAAACCAATAAGCTTTTTTAGCATTGCCGGCCGCGCAGAGAGCTGCAGTGACCGCACAGTTATGTAATCGCGACTCATCAGCCTCGTCGGCCTCGCTCCACATTTTTGTGGTGGCGCACCGCTGATCAAACGCGGTAAACTTGGCTAATGCCCCTCTCCCCCATTTACACCAAAACCATCACCATTTCTACCACCGCCATCGACGAGAATGGACACGTCAACAACGTAACCTACGTCCAATGGATGCAGGACATCGCCGTGGAGCATTATTCATCCATCGGCGGCGTCAAGGCACAAGGACCGGAGGCCACCTGGGTCATCCGTGAGCACCGGGTGGAGTATTTGCTGCCGGCCTTCGCGGGTGAGGAGATTGAAATCCGAACTTGGGTGGAGAACTTCCGCCGCGTGCGCTCGCTGCGTAAATACGAATTCGTCCGCAAATCGGATGGGAAAATGCTGGTGCGGGGCGAATCGGACTGGGTCTTCGTGGATGCGAAAACGGGCACTCCGCGCGCTATCCCAGATGAAATCACACGGATTTTTGGTGAGCCATGAAAATCGCCTGTCCCAAATGTGGATTTTCCCCCACGCCCAATATTCTCTGGCGCTGTCAACCGGGTTGCGGCCGCGCCTGGCACACCTTTGCCACACACGGCGTCTGTCCCACCTGCGGAAAGATGTGGCACGACACGCAATGTCCGCGCTGCCGGTTGTGGTCGCTGCACGACGATTGGTATCACGAGACCGAGCCGGTGAGGGAAAAAGAGGTGGAAGAAACAAGCCAAACCTGATCGGCTATTACAGAAGCCCGTTTTCCCAAAGAAAACGGGCTTTATTCTGAACGAATCACCGTCATTCAAAAACCCAGTTGTAGTTGTTTTTTCCGTTCTCTTTGATAGTATACATCTTTCGGTCCGCGCACTGAATGAGCGTAACCGCATCCCTGCCATCCCGCGGAAAAATACTGACGCCAATGCTGGCGGTTACTTGTACCTGCTCCCCTTGAATTAAAATCGGTTCGGCCACTGTCGCGACGATCTTTTGCAAGATGGGAACCGCGTTCTCCGGCCGCGACAGACCTTCCAGAAGGATGCCAAACTCATCCCCGCCCAGACGGGCCACGGTATCGCTTTTGCGAATGCAGGCTTGGATCCGCTGAGCGATCAGCCGCAGTACATCATCTCCATAGGTATGACCGAAGCGGTCATTCACCATTTTAAAATTATCCAAGTCCACGAACAATACCGCCAACAGGCGGCCGCGCCGCTCCGCCAACTTAATCGCATGGGATAAGCGGTCATCAAAAAGAACACGGTTTGGAATTTCCGTCAGGTTATCGTGGGTGGCCAAATACTTAAACATATCGCCTACCCTCTTCTTCTCGGTAACATCCTCAATTGTCCCGTCGATATATTGCAGATCACCATCCGGCGTGCGGAAGGAACTAGCCGTGATCGAACCCCAAAACCGACTCCCATCTCTTCTTTTTAGCTGGACTTCCATATTTCGCACGCTCCGATGAGTACGCAGGACATCCAGGAGCGACAAGCGCTCTTCTACCTTTACATACAGATCGATCACATTGAAATCTTCAAAACCCTCATTGGCAGCCAAGCCAAACATGGTCCGAAATGTTGGGTTGGCGGCCAGAATCCGGCCGTCGAACGTGGAGCGGTAGACTCCAACAGGGACATTTTCCACCAAAGTGCGATAACGGTCCTCGCTCTCGCGCAAGGAAAGTTCCACCTGTTCCCGCTCGAAAATTTCTGACGAGAGGCTGTCCATCGTCTCGCGCAGGATTCGGCTCGTCCGGTTAAACGTTTGGGTCAGTTCGTTGATTTCACGGATGTGGGTTTGCCCCGCAATGACATCATCCCACTCGCCATCGGAAAGCGCTTGTAAGGAACGAATTATCTGGGAAATGGGCCGGTTGATTTTCTGCGCCGCCCACACGCTTAACAAACTGGAAG
>JAKANW010000313.1 GCA_021823555.1 Chloroflexota bacterium | reverse complement strand
CCGAGATAGTGCGCCACGCCAAGACCAAGAATGTAGGTCAGCGAGGCGAAGAGCAAATTGAGAGGATGAGAGAGACGGAGAATATTTCGAAGCATGTTGGTTTACCAGAAATCAATTTCAACCATCCTAGGTGGTCGAATCGCTATGAAGGCCAGGCGGCTAGTTTAAAAACCCTTCCAGTTTTTCTATGGCTTCAGGCAAATTCTTGCGTCCCAGCCCGAGGCGGAAGTGGTTGCCTGTATCATCGTACATCGAGCCGGGCAGAAGCAAAACACCGGCTTCATGGACAAGGTCATCGCAGAAGGTTTCCACATCGCCCTTGAGCAGGCGCGGAAAGCCCATCGAGCCGGCGCGCGGGCGCACCCAGGAGAACAAGTCCGTGTGGCGGGCAAAGAGATCGTCCACGATGGACAGGTTACGCTTGATGATGCCAAGGTTGCGTTCAGCCAATTGCTGGCGATGACGCATGGCCAGCTCGGCCAGGAACTCACTGGGCGCGCTGTTGCAGATGGTGGTGTAATCTTTGAGGACAGCCATGCGCGTGTAAACGTCCGTGTTCCGCGTGGCGATCCAGCCAATGCGCAGGCCGGCCAGGCCGTAGGTCTTGGAGGTCACACCGAGGGAGACGGCATGTGGACCCTGGTCACAAGCTGCGGGCAGACGCGAGGCCGGGTCGTATTCGGATTCGCGGTAGACCTCATCAGAAAACAGGAGCAGGCCCCGGTCGCGTGTGAAGCGGTGCAGGGTGTCGAAGTCGGCGCGCGGCATGAGATAACCGGTCGGGTTATGAGGCATGTTGACGACGATCAGTTTCGTGTTCGAGCGGACGAGAGTCTTGAGTTCATCAAGATCAAGCGCCCAATTATTTTCTTCGCGCGCCTGCCAGGGAGTCACGCCACAGCCAATGGAACGGGCAACATCCATCAGCGACTGATAACACGGCCAGTGGACGATGACGTGGTCGCCTGCGGTGAGCATGGCGTGCATGAAGAGGAAGATGGCTTCCTCCGCCCCGGTGTGAACGAGGATGTGTTCGGGCTGCACGGTTTCATACAACCCGCAAATTTCCTTGCGCAGCGTTGGGCTGCCCTGCGACTCGGTATAGCCCAGCCAGGTTTGCTGGAATTGCTCAACTGCACCCGGCTCAAAAGCCAGCAAGTCCGCGATGGACATGGCTTCGCAATCCGAGCTGCACAACAGGTATCGAGTGTTGAATTCATATTTGGCGAAGTAGCGTTCGAGCTTGAACGGCAGTAGATTCATGGGCGCCTTTTGAAACTGTGACTATTTCAAAACCTTTTTTAGATCACGGTAGTGAAGCTGGTTGTGCAAGTACACCATCTTGATCATCTCACGCAAAGTGGTAGGCCCCAGGAAGGGATGACGGCCCGTCTTATCGAGATCGGTCTCGGCCAGGCTGGAGACAAAAGCGATCATATCGGCGCGCACGCTTTTGTATTGTTCGAGTAATTCCTGCGGAGACAGATTCTTAGTCTTTTCCTGCTGGCTAGCATTGTACCGGTCAATGGAAAAATCATCAGACGCGCCGGGACCGCCAGCGTGCACATCCGCAAACAGGCGCACGAAACCACGCTCTGCGGTGACGAGATGCGCCAGGATATTACGGATCGTCCAGACTGAACCTTCGGTGTAAACTTCGGTCCTCCATTGGGGTTCGGTCAAACCTGAAAAAAAGCCAACAAAACGTTCTCCTTCCGAATTCAATTTCCCGGCAAGCTCGGCAACTTCAGACATGGTGCTTATCCTTTCATAAAATAAAGTGATTCATCCAAGAGGTTAGATCAACGAATACCCGCCATCCACAACGATGGTCTGACCTGTAATATACTCGTTTTTGAGGAGAAATTCGAGAGTGGAAGCAATCTCATCCAATGTGGCAGCGCGTTTGAGCGGCAGGCGGTTGACGAGTTTTTCCCATTGCCCAGTAGAGACAACGTCCGATTGCAGGACAAGCCCCGGCGCGATGGCATTGACGCGAATATTCGGCGCGAGCGCACGCGCCAGGAGACGCGTGAGCACCTCCAGCCCGGCTTTGCTGGCCGTGTAGGCGGGATATCCGCTCCACGGTTTCTGCGCGCCAACATCAGTCACATTGACGATCAGCCCGCCCCGGGTCATTTTTTTCGAGAGGCTTTTCGAGAGCGCGTACGGCGCGCGCAGGTTGAGTGCGAAGGTTGAATCCCAGTCATCGAGGGAAAGTGCTTCGATGTCACTTCGCTGCATGACAGCGGCAGAATTGACGAGAACCTTGAAGGCCAAGCGCTCGTCATTCGCAAGCAAGGAATCCACGGCATTGCACAAAGATTTAATCCCGTCGGTCTGGGTTAAATCAGCTTGCGCGAGATGGACAGGCAGGCCCAACGTGCGGATTTCTTCGGCAGCTTGCTGCGCTTCAGTTTCAGCGCTGTGATAATGGAGCAGGAGCGCGTATCCCTGACGGGCAAGGGATAGAGCGAAAGCCTTGCCGAGCCTATGGGCAGAACCAGTGACAAGAGCGAGGGAGACCATGGGGAAATTGTAAGCGAAAATCACAACGCGTGATGAATCATTCGATAGGTTGTTGTTTTACGTCCGCAGGAAAAACCAGGAGGCATCCAATCAATAGCAAACAGCAGATACCCAGCCTGGCCTGGCATCCGCTGTTTTATAAAAGTGACAGTTGCTTTCGAGGCAACTGTCACTGGTTATCTAACCCTTGAAGAAATTCGAAATGAAGAACCAGATATTGGCGGGTCTCTCCGCCAGACGGCGCATGAAATATGGATACCAGTGCGTGCCATACGGGACATACACGCGCACTGGATATCCCTGAGCAGCCAATTGTTCCTGCAAATCGCGGCGGATGCCGTATAACATTTGAATTTCCATGGCTTCCTTTGGCAGGCCAACCTTTTCGGCATATTGCTTTGCAAATTCAATACGTTTTTCGTCATGCGTGCCAAAGGCCGGGATTGGCGGGAAACATCCATCTTCGCTTAAGCTGGGAGACTGCGCCGCCAGGGCCGCGTCAATCATGATCTTGGCCAGCAAGTCATAATTGGCATCCACATCGGCCTTCTTGGGGAAAGCCTTGTCGGCAGGCTCCTGATAAGCGCCCTTGACCATGCGGATGGGAATCTTATCCCCCAACAACCGACGCGTATCGGCTTCGGTGCGGAATAGATAGGATTGCAAAACTGCGCCGACATTTTTGTATCCTTTGCCAAGCATCTGATAGAGCAGGTCGAGGGTCTTGTCGGTGTAAGGCGTATCTTCCATGTCAATACGGACGAAACCGTTCAGCGATTTGGCGCGGGCCAGGATGCGTTCCAGGTTCTGCGCACACAGGCTTTCGTCCAGCCCAAGACCGACCTGCGTCAACTTGATGGATACATTGGCTCGCACCTTCGATCCCCCAAGGGCATCCACAGCAGCCAGAATATCATCGGTGGCCTGCTGCGCCTCCTCGGGTGTGGTGGTATGTTCGCCGAGGTGGTCCAGGGTTATGTTGATATGTCTGGCATTCAATTCTTCAACGACACGGATGGCGTCGGTCAATTGCGTACCAGCCACGAAACGTGAAGCGGTGCGCCAGGCGAACTTCCAATTCATGACCATGTTTTGCGCCCAAGCGGCTTTGGAGAGGTAGATGAAAAACGAACGGAGCATCGGATTCCTTCCCGGAAGAAAGTGTGCCCCGGCCGCGTCCATAAGCGGTCAGAAGGCGCCGGCGTAACCGGTTATTTAATTCTAGCACAAGTAGCCGAAATGATTATGTTATACTTTTCGATGATCTTTGTCACTATTTTGGAGGTCGTGTGAGAAATCGCAATGCAAATATTCTGCTGAGGGGGATTTCGATCCTTCTCGTCAGTATTGCCATAATCCTGACCATCGTATCCCTGACCGGGTACAGCCGCCAGCGCAACTATTACCCCGCCGGCATGACCATTGCTGGAGTACCGGTCGGCGGTCTGGACCCTTCGACTGCATCCCAGCGACTGCTGGAGGTATACACTTCCCCGGTGGAGGTGCAATATGCCGGCGCAACCCTCCACCTCAACCCTGAAATTGTTGGCTTCAAAGCAGACGCGGAGAGCATGATGGCAGCTGCCGACTTGCAGCGCACCGGCGGATCGTTTTGGGTTGGTTACTGGGAGTACCTTTGGAACCGAAACCCTGCACCGTCCATTATCCCTTTACGCGCCACAATTGAAGAGGACCGCTTGCGCGCCTACCTGCAAAGCGAGATTGCGCCGCGCTATGACCAGCCGCCAGAGCCTGCTCAACCCGTTGCTGGAGGCATATCTTTCACCGCGGGAAAACCCGGCCAGGCCCTGGATATTGATCGCTCCGTCGTACTCATTGAGGATGCGCTGCGTTCCCCCACCAACCGCGCCGTCGCGCTGCCTTCCCAACAGCAGAATGCGGCCGTCCTCCGGCCAACGATGCAAAACCTGCAATTGATCCTCGAACAATATATTAAGTCCACCGGCTTTGACGGCGTCATTGGCCTGTACCTGGCAGACCTGCAGACCGGCCAGGAAATCCACTTTGCCCTGAATCAAGGCCAGGATATTTCAACGGAACCGGACGTGGCCTTTACCGCCTCCAGCACGATCAAAATCCCCATCCTGACCTCATTCTTTATCCAGAGAGGTTCCACTCCCATAGACGACGCCACCAATACCATGATCCTGAACATGATCAAGAAATCCGAAAACCCACCTTCAGACGCGTTGATGGCCGAGCTGGACCCCAATACCGGGCCGCTGGTTGTATCGCAGTACATGAAAACCCTTGGCCTGGACAATACCTTCCTGGCAGGCTTCTTCGCGGTCGGCTCCCCGCTCCTGCAACGCTTTACCACCC
>JAKANW010000312.1:3381-4878 GCA_021823555.1 Chloroflexota bacterium | reverse complement strand
GCATCACATACGCTGATGGAGGCGCGTGGGCGTCATTTACAACAGCATCGGGGCCAAGCAATGACACGATTGACACGGCATATAATACCGGGATACCCTATCAGGATTCTGGCAGCACAACATCCGCCACGATTGATAGCGGTACGACCAATGCTTGCAGTACGGGCCTGGGTTACTCCTCTGTCTGGTACAAATATAGCGCAACCAGTGATCGAAAGATCTACCTGGATACTTACGGTTCCAACTATGATACTTTCATCGCCATCTGGACCAAGAATGTCAATGGGACGCTAAATGCGGTCACTTGCAACGACAATTCCGGCAGTTTCCTCCAATCCTTTGTCAACCTGCCTGTAACCAACGGCACCACATATTACATTCAGGTGGCGCAACAGAATCCGGGCACGGCCCCAACTGCTGCGCCGGGTGGCAGTTTGTTCTACCACCAACGCACGTTTGGCGACGTTGATGGCTATAACATCTTTTGGAGGTACATCGAAGGTATTTATAAGGCCGGGATTACCGGTGGATGCGCCACAAGCCCTGATCTATTGTATTGCCCCAGCGGTAATGTAAGCCGGGCCGAAATGGCCGTCTTTCTCCTGCGCGGTGTGCACGGAGCATCGTACAGTCCGCCAGCCGTCGGCACCAGCACCGGCTTTGCCGATGTACCCGTTACATATTGGGCTTCGGCGTGGATCAAGGAATTGGCTGCCGAAGGGATTACGGGTGGCTGCGCCGCTGGTTATTATTGCCCGGATAGCCCGGTGACGCGCGCCCAGATGGCGGTCTTCCTGCTGCGCGCAAAGTACACATCCAGTTATGTTCCTCCGGCAGTGGGTGGGACAACGGGTTTTACCGATGTGCCTGTTACGTATTGGGCCGCAGCCTGGGTTAAGGAACTGGCTGTAGAGGGGATTACCAGCGGTTGTGGTACGAACCTGTATTGTCCTGAAAACAATGTGACCCGCGACCAAATGTCTGTCTTTTTGAGCAAGACTTTCAACATTACGCCGGTTCCGTAACTCCAAATTCCCACCTGAATCAATCAACGAGCGCGGCTCAGCCGCGCTCGTTGAAATTCCACTCCCGAAATTATCCCCACCAGAAAGCTGTAGCGATCATCCCATACAAGCCGATCAACGCGGCTCCTTCCAGCCAGTTGGATTCACCATCGTATACGATCAAGGCTCCCAGAATGGCTGCCAGGGCCAGGGCGGCTACCAGTAACGGCGGCAGTACCAGGGTCAGCGGGATCGGGCTTAAGAAAAAGCTCAGGATGACCAGGATGGGGGTCAATGCCAGTGCAACCTGTAAGGAGCTATTCAACACCACGCTTACGGCGTAGTCTGCCTTGTTGCGGAACGCCAGTTGAATGCCGACCATGTGTTCAATGGCATTGCCTGCAATTGCTACGACCACCAATCCGGTAAAGGCCTGGGAAAGGTGCAGGGTCTCTATGGCTGGTTCCAGGGTTTGGACAAACCAGTCGGACAC
>JAKANW010000312.1:0-3371 GCA_021823555.1 Chloroflexota bacterium | reverse complement strand
CAGCGCCAATCCCGGCCAGGAAAAGGATGGCCAACGTGCGCCAGAGAGGCCAGGGTTGACTGTGCAGGGCTTCCTCCGGGTTGGCCTGGACGGCAGTCCCTCCCTGTAGGGAATGTGGGATGCTTAACAGGAATACGATCAACAAGACTGCGGCGCAAGCCAGGCTGAGTGCATCCTCGTGCGCCTCGGCTGGTGTGTGCAGGTTTTGCGCCAGAGTGGGTACCAGCAGCGCAGCCACAGCCAATACCGTCAGGATCACGATGGCCCTGGGAGTCTCTGAGTTGAAGCGCTGGGTGCCGTGGCGAAGTCCGCCGACCAGAAACGCCAGGCCGAGTACCAACAGGCTGTTTGCCAGGATCGAGCCGATCAAAGCCGACTGCACCACAGTTACAAGCCCAGCCCGCAGGGCAAAGATTCCTACGAAGAGTTCCGGAAGATTGCCAATGGCGGATTGGAGGACACCTGTTGCTCCTGGCCCAAAATGACTGCCGAGATGTTCAGTGGCCTGTCCCACCAACGCGGCCAGGACGGCCAGGGCCAAACCACTAATGAAAAAAGTGAGCACAGCGTTAGCGCGTGTAATCAATAGCACCCATGTCAGGACGCTGACTAGAACTGCCAGAAGTACGATTGTCCACTCGTTGCGGAGCAAGGTACGCATGAATACAAGCCTCCCAGGAAATTAGCAGGATGTGTTACCCGCTTATTATAAAACATCAAAGCCTGTCTCTGCATCATCCCGGGAGATAACTGAAAGGTATAATATCGCTTGTCTGCACTGTCTAACCAGCGGTACACAGGCTCCCGGAAAAAACTATGGATATTACATTGGCGCTCGGCGGCGGTGGGGCTAAAGGAAATTCCCACATTGGTGTTCTGCGCGGCCTCGAGAAAGAAGGCTATCGTATCAGGGCGGTGGCGGGGTCCAGTTTCGGCGGGATCGTCGCCGCAATCTATGCGGCCGGTTATCGCCCCGTGGAGATCGAAGAGATATTCTCCAAAGTTGACCAGTCTAAAATGTACGGTCGCGCTCCAGACGAACGGCCCTCACTGCTCGGTCTGGCCGGCGTCACGAAATGGCTGGACGAGGTCATGGGCAGCCGCACGTTCAAAGACCTGCAAATCCCTTGCGCTGTGGCGGCTGTGGATATCAAGAGCGGCCGGGAAGTGATTCTTTCAGATGGCCCGGTCAAAGATGCCCTGCTGGCGACAATTGCCCTGCCGGGCATCTTCCCACCACGTCGAATTAATGATTGGGAACTGGTGGATGGTGGAGTGCTCGATCCGGTACCGATTTCAGTGGCGCGCTCGTTGGCGCCGGGATTGCCTGTCGTGGCTGTGTCGCTCAACATTCCGGTTGGCACGCCCACTCATGCCTGGGCGGTACCGGTGCCCGGGATCGTGCCTCGCCCCATTATTGACCGTATCAATCGCATGAGCTTTGCACAAATCTTTGATACCTTTATGCGTTCGGTGGATGTAAGCAACCGCGCTGTGGCTGAGTATCGCCTGGCGTTGGAGAAGCCGGAAGTCCTCGTCCGGCCGGCTGTCAGCCACATTGGATTGCTGGATCAAGTGGATCCGCGTGAAGTGGCAAAACTCGGCGAAGAAGCTCTCGAGGCTGTTTTGCCTGATCTCAGGCGGGCCGTGTCCTGGCCGGCTCGGATTGGCCGGTTCTTTGGAGGTGCAAAATGAAGCGTGATCTGCGCGAATACGCCAAACAAACGAACATCCGCCTCGGCGTGGGCGCGTTCGTATTACTCTTTATTGTTGGCCTGGGCTTGATCTGGCTGATTTATGGGAATGGAGCAGCCTCTTTGGGTTTATTCTGCCTGTTGGCGGGTCTCTCTCCGGTCGTAATACTCATCATCGTCTTCATCGGAATTGATTGGATTTTGCGAAGTGCCCGTCCCAAATGACACCCAACTTATCACCTATAATGGCTGGACGTTGAGAGTCCGGCCAGCGTCTCTCCGACCTGCCCGCCTGCTCTTGATGCTTCACGGATGGACAGGCGACGAGAATTCGATGTGGGTCTTTGCGCGCGATCTCCCGCCGCAGACCTGGATTCTAGCTCCGCGCGCTCCCCACGCCGCCAAGCCGAGCGGTTACTCCTGGCGGGCGCATCATCCTGGGACCCGTAGCTGGCCCAGCCTCGAGACGCTTCACCCTGCCGCCGAGGCCTTGGTCCGCCTCGTGGACGACTACTCCGCCTCCATTGGCGTGGACGCGGCCTGCTTCGATGTGATCGGGTTCAGCCAGGGCGCTGCCATGACCAACCTGCTGGCCTTGCTATATCCGCAGCGTGTCCGCAGGGCAGGCGTGCTGGCTGGCTTCGTTCCGAAAGGCCTGGAGGAAGTTATTGCGCAACGGCCCCTGCGCGGCAAACCATTCTTCGTCACACATGGGACGCAGGATGACATGGTCCCGATTGACAGCGCCCGCGCCTCCATTGCCTTGCTCGAACAGGCCGGGGCGAAGGTAACCTATTGCGAGGATGAAGTGGGGCACAAAGTCAGCACGGGCTGTATGCGTGGGTTGAGATCATTCTTGCAGGATTAACAACATCTCACTTTGGCGTTGACGCTCGTTTTGTTTGCGGGTATCCTTAGCCGCATCTTGTGCATCAAAGGAAATGACGAATGAGAAGAGGTATTTCCCGGCGAGACTTTCTCAAATTAGCCGGCCTGGGAGCGGGCGCACTGGCGCTCAATCCGTTCAAAAGCATACAACCCCTGCCGCAGTTTCCACAAGGAGATCGGCTGGGAAGAGTGGCAGTCTCGCCGAACTTCTATTCCACCGAATTAAAATCCCAACCCACCCCCCTGGCGTCCACCATTCGGAATGTGGCGCAGGATGAGGTGGTAATCTGGAATCGGGATGTGGTGGGTCAGGAGGCTTTTGGCGGCACGAGCCGCAGGTGGGTTGAGACGCCAGATGGATATATTTATTATTCTCACCTCCAGCCCGTCCGCAACCTGCTGAACACTCCCATTACAACAGTGCCTGGAGGAAAGCCGGGCTTTTGGGCCGAGGTCACGGTACCCTATGTGGGCCTGCAGATCCAAAACACCCCAATCTCTCCTGCGATCAAATTCTTGCTTGGGACCAGCCAGCCCATACGCTTGTATTATGGGCAGGTGGTATGGATAGACCAGGTGGGGGCGGATGCCAACGGGAATATTCTTTACCGTTTCAATGAGTCCCCGGGACATGGCTACGGTTATGGGGACGTTTTCTTCGCAGAAGGAGCGGCCTTCCATCTCTTGACCGATGAGGATGTCTCACCGATCAACCCGAACATTGACCCGGCTACCAAAAGGATTGATATTGATGCTACGGCTGAGCGGCAGACGCTCTCGTGTTTTGAA
>JAKANW010000311.1 GCA_021823555.1 Chloroflexota bacterium | reverse complement strand
ACGGTCTCATGCAGGCCATTGCGCGCGTCAACCGCGTCTACAAAGACAAGCCCAGCGGTCTGATCGTGGATTATCTCGGTCTCGCTTATCACTTACAAAAAGCGCTGGCGACCTACACCGAGGCCGGTCATCCCACCGAGACGCCAAACCAAGAGGAAGCGGTCAACGAACTGCTCAAACGCTACGAGATTTGCAAGGGATTGTTCCATGGCTTCGATTGGTCGAAGTTCTTCACAGGAACAGCCAAGGAAAAACTCGGCGTTTTGCCATTAGCGCAGGAATACATTCTGCAACAGGATGATGGCAAAAAGCGTTTGTTGCAAGCCGTTCGAGAATTATCGCTTGCCTTTGCACTGGCTGTCCCTGATGACCGTGCAATCGCCATCCGTGATGATGTAGCCTTCTTCCAAGCTGTACGCGCCGCGCTGGTCAAGTCCACGGTGGAAGGCGAACGGCCGGCGGAGGATATGGACCAGGCCATTCGACAAATTCTCTCGCGTGCCGTGGCCGCCAGCGATCAGGTCATTGATATCTTCGCTGCCGCTGGCTTGAAGAAACCTGAAATCTCCATCCTGTCCGAGGAATTTCTGGCGGATGTCAGGGGAATGCCGCAAAAGAATCTGGCGATTGAACTGCTCCGCAAACTGCTCAACGACGAGATCAAAGACCGCATGAGAAAGAATCTCGTGCAATCGCGCTCCTTTGCCGAGATGCTCGAACGAACCATTCGCGCCTATCAAAACCGTACGATCGAATCCGCCGAGGTTATCGCCGAGCTTATCAAATTGGCCGAAGACATGCGTGAGGCCCAAAAGCGCGGCGAGAAACTCAAACTCACCGAAGACGAAATCGCGTTTTACGATGCACTCGAAGTCAACGACAGCGCGGTCAAGGTGTTGGGTGATGACACACTCAAGAATATTGCCCGTGAACTGGTGGAGACGGTCCGCAAGAACGCAACGATAGACTGGACGGTGCGGGAAACCGTCCGTGCCAAATTGCGCGTGATGGTCAAGCGGATTCTGCGCAAATACGGTTATCCGCCTGATAAGCAGGAAAGAGCAACGAATACCGTCATCGAGCAGGCCGAGTTAATCGCAAAAGATTGGGTTGGATGACCTCGCCTACACCATCGATTCGTATCTGACATTCGGCCTGTTCGAGTCGAGGTAAGAGAGATGAAAGGTAAAAATGAAAAAAAGTAATTCCCTGAAAGTGCCTGAATCCATGCAGGCCACATATGATGAAATCGTTGCCATCAGCGATGATTTTTGCAAGCAATACTTGAATGACGAATACGCTGAACTGGCCCGCCAAATGGCGGCAACATTAGCCCGCAAGCGTCCCTCTCCGCTGGTGAATGGCAAGACGCTCTCCTGGGCGGCAGGGATTCTCTACACCCTGGGGCAGGTCAACTTCCTGTTCGACAAATCCCAGTCCCCGTACATGCGCGCCGACGAATTGTGCAAACGTATCGGCGTCTCCCAGCAAACCGCGGGTGGGCGGGCGCAGAAGATCCGTGAGGTGCTGGATATCTTCCAGATGCACCCCGACTGGACCTTGCCCTCGCAGGTGGACGATAACCCGATGATTTGGATATTGAGCGTCAACGGTATGATGGTGGATGTCCGTCATATGCCGCGCGAAGTGCAGGTCCTTGCATTTGAAAAAAGGCTGATTCCATACATTCCAGCAGATCAAAAAAGTAACACTGTGCAATAAAGTGACAGTCACGAATTGAATATCTCCGCCACCTCCCTCAAATTGCGGATAGTCACCAGGATGTATTCATCTTCATCGTAAGCTCTTCATAAGCACTTGATAAGCACATCCCAAGCACAACCAGGCATTTAAGCCATCATCACTTCCAACCCCAGAAATTTGCCATATCGTTCGGCTGCGCCAGTCAAAGCCTGACTTTCCACCGCTTCCAACGGCGTAAATGGGTTCAGTTCAACAGTGACAACCTTCTTTTTCAACGAGCGTCTCCACGTGCCTGCGATCTGGCCATGGATGACAAGTGTGTGCATAGCCAGCACGTTTCCCCGCGCGTCCAGCTTTTCGGAGTGCGACCCATCAAAGATCGCGCCGCGGTCCGTATAGCCCACAACGTATTCATCGTAGTTCGGCAACAGGTAAGCGATGGGGGATATTTCTTTTTTGGGAGGTTCTGCCTCGCTAAACCAGTAAGTCTGACCTTCCAGGACTTCCTTCATCAATCGCGACTTGACCATTTCAAGCCCCGCTTTTGCATCTGCCATCGTCAGCCCGGACCACCAGACGAAATCCGGCAAGGTTGCCGGGCCGTGGCTCCTGAAATAACGCGTACTGAGTTCCGCCAGGGATTCGTCGCGGCTCAGGGGCCTGGATTTTGTCACCCGCTCCTCCAGCAGGGCGTACGTGAACTGTTTGCCGCGCCTCGCGCCGCTGCAAATGACGCCGTCCAATTCAGCGCGAATCACAATGTAGGCCAGCCGCAGGTCATCCGTATCGATGCCGGCTTTTTCCAATGCCAGGGCCAGCTCTTCGCGCGTCCATTGTTTGCCGCCCTACAGTGCTTTTTCGATGACGCGCTGGCTGTGTCTGAATATGGCCTGATCCAATTCCAGCCTGCGGTAATAATAAGCGCTGGCAGCGTCGACGCGCGGGGCGGTCAATGCCAATAACCAGCGGATATCTTCCGGCGCGACAAAATGCCAGGTGGGACGCATCACGTGCGTGCGCAGGATGGCGCCTTCTGCAAAGGCTTGCTCGACAGCCGCATCGGTCATTGACGGGGTGCGCTGCGCCACTGCCCATTTTGCCGCCCCAAAATCCTGGGACTGGACGGCGCACAACCATCTGACAACATCTTCGGCTTGACCGAATTTACTTTCGGAAACCTGCTGGTTTTGGAGCCGGTAACGTATGAGACTATCTTTGGAAAAGGGGATATATTCTGGCATGATTATCCTTTGCGGGATTAACCTGCCAGCAATTGATCCACTGCCTGAGTCAGTTCCTTCAAATTACTGACCTTCAACACATTACTACACAACGGCGCGTATTTGGGCATGTCACTGTCGCCGTTCCACAAAACAGACGGTTCAGGATTCAGCCAGATGGTGCGTGCGGCGCGGCGGGACATTAGCGAGAAAATGTCCAGGCGCGGATCGTTGTAGTTGTTGCGCCCGTCGCCGACGATGATGAGAGTCGTCTGCCCATTGAGTGTGTCCAGGTATTCGTTCTGGAAATCGTTCAACGACCAGCCGAGGTCGGTGTTGTAATGTCCGCTGGGCATGCGCCATAAAACGGAAGCAATCGCTTCGTCCGCGTTCGAACCGGCGAAGTCCTCCGAAATGGATTCGAGATGGTCAATGAAGGCGAAGGCGTGCGTCTTGCGCACCTGTCCCTGCAGCGCGAACAGAAAACTCAGCATCAACTCGGAGCAGAAGCGCATCGAGGTGCTGATGTCGCAGATAACGACGAGCTTGGGTTTGCGGATGCGGTCGCGGTGTTTGATCTCCATCGGCACGCCGTGATATTTCAGGTTGGCGCGGATCGTCGCCTTCGGGTCGAGTTGTCCGCTCTTGGCGCGCTTCTGTCGCAGGGCAATGCGCGTGCGCAGCATGGCAGCCAGTCGCTTCACCTCGCGTTGCAGGACTTTTTTATCGGCATCCGAGAGCGCATGGAAGGGGCGGTTCATCAAGCTATCAATATTATCCCCGCGTGGTCGCTCGCTCAAATTCTCGGCGATGCGCTGGCCTGCAAATTGATTGATCTGCTCCCGCATGCCTTGCATGTTCTGCTGGATCATCTCGCGGATCTGCTCGATGCGCTCGCGGCTCATGCCCATCTGCGCGAGTTGCTCCATCAATTCCTTCAACGCCTCGCCGACTTCGGGGAAGGCCAGGGCGCGCATCATCCGTTGGGACATCCAGTTTTGATAGTTGAGATTGTCCGCCTGGTTCAACCCGACCAACTGCGCCAGCGCCTCCAACTCGGACTTGGTGAGCGGCTCGCCGTTCATCAGCCTTTCCATCCGCTGACGGAGATTCTCGGCGAACTCGCGCAGTGCCTCAGCCAGCATCTGCGCTTCCTCGGGCGTCATGTCGTCGGATGGATTCCCGCCCATTTGCGGCGGTTGTCCCGACCCGAAGAACAGCGGAAACAATTTTTCAAATGTGGGGATGTCTTTCACATCCTTGATGAGTGTGGCTCGCAGCGACAAACGGAATTCTTCGCGGTTTTGAATCCCCATCAGATCCACCGCTGAAAACGCCTCGGCGCTTTCTGCCAGAGACACGCGCACCCCGCTGGCGCGTAAGGCTGAAATTAACTGTAAGATGCGGGATTCCATAAGATTTTTTCATCCTGTAGCAGGGGCACAGCGTGACGTTCCTTCGTCCTGACGGTTAACCGATTCGCTGTGCCCCTACCAATATCAATTTCCTGAAAATCTCCCAAACTCATCGGGCTTCTGTCTTGGCGAGGGGGGAGGGGCATTCAATTGCCGCTTCGCCTTCTGCAGATCCGCTTCATGTTTGAGCAACACAGATAACGTGTCTTCCAAAACATCCTTATCCAAATTGGAGGCGTTCAATGCCACCAGCGCGTTGGCCCAATCCAACGTCTCACTGATGGACGGCGACTTGCGCATGTCTGCATTGCGCAGCTTTTGCACGAACTCCACGGCTTGTTGCGCCAGCTTGGGATTTAAGTCCGGGACTTTCAATCTCACCACGGCCAGTTCCTCCTGCAAGGTCGGGTAATCAATGAACAGATACAAGCAGCGCCGTTTCAACGCTTCGGATAGCTCACGCGTGTTATTCGACGTGAGGATTACGAACGGCTTGTGCTTTGCAGAGAGCGTCCCCAACTCAGGCACGGACACCTGGAA
>JAKANW010000310.1 GCA_021823555.1 Chloroflexota bacterium | reverse complement strand
CGGACCATAGAACGATGACGCATACTTCACTGCGTAAGACATGATCGGCAGGTTTTCATAACCCGCTACGTCCAAGCCTTCGCGTATCGCCGCGACCATGCCATCCATCATGCCGCTCGGTGCAACGATGTCCGCGCCGCATTGGGCGTGCGAGATCGCCACCTTTGACAGCACATCCAGCGTCGGGTCGTTCAGCACATAGCCCTCAGGCAAGCCTATGTGAAAATGCTCGCCCGTGTTGAGAATGCCGCAATGCCCGTGGTCGGTGTATTCGCACAAGCACACATCGGTCACGACAACCATCTCAGGGTTTTCTTTTTTGATGGCGCGAATCGCCTGCTGGACAATTCCATCTTCCGCGAAATTCTCCAGCCCGATCGGATCCTTCTCTTTGGGAATCCCAAACAGGATGACAGCGCTCACACCCGATCTTGCGGCTGACTCCGCCTCCCGAACCGCTTCCTCCACTGACAGTTGATACACGCCAGGCATCGAGCCGATGGCAGTACGTCCTGATCCGTGTCGCACAAACAATGGATAGATAAAATCGCGAGCGTTGAGTTCGGTCTCGCGGATCATGGCACGCAGGGCGGGAGTGGCGCGAAGGCGGCGCGGACGATTCACGATTTTTGATTGACGATTTACAATTTCAGATTGGCGAGTTTCAAATTCGAGTAGAGTCATGGTATCTCCAGTTTGGCGATGGCTTGTATCAATCCATCGGTGGTGTATTCTTTTGCAACAATCAGATTTTGAATTCCCGTTTCTCGCGCTGATTGTTCGGTGATCGGTCCAATGCAGGCAAAGAGCGGATTATTCGGCAGGTTCAGCGGATCGAGTCCATTTTGAGTGCAGATAGCTACAAAGTTTTCCACTGTGGACGCGCTGGTGAAAGTGATGATGTCCACACCTGACTTCAAGGCATTCAATCCGTTCGGATCTATTTCAGCGGGTAATGTTCGGTAGACAATAATCTCATGCGCAATTCCGCCTGCCTTTGAAATGGCTTGAGGCAATTCTCCACGTGCAATTTCAGCACGTGGCAATAAAATCCATTTTCCTTTTACATCGCCCAACCCGGACATAATCGCTTCGCCGATATATTCACCAGGAATGAAATCAGGCTCTACACCGCGCTTGCGTAAGGCTTCAGCGGTCTTGGGTCCGATGGCAGCAATCTTCACCACAGAGAACACAGATGATACAGAAAGATTCAGGACTGTCTCAACGGCGTTGACCGACGTAAACACTACCCATTCATAACAATTCAATTTTTCCAAGGCACGTTCGAGCGCAAGATTGTTTTCAACGGGACAAATCTCGATCACAGGGAAAAAGATCGGCTCAAAACCCGCAGAGCGTAATTTTTCTGCGAAGGCATCGGCTTGATTGCGGGGGCGGGTGATAAGGACTTTCATAGTGACCAGTAATCAGCGAACAGTGATCAGTTTCAAGATTTGATCTGCGCCATTTTGAATGGCTTGTTGCGCAAGCGCTTTGCCCAGTTCAAGGGCGTTAATTCCTTCACCAGTCACTTTCACAACTTTCTTACCATCTTCTGAAATCACCAAGCCAGTTAACCTGATACTTGAAACCTGGGATTTGGAACTTATCTCTGCAAACGCTGCCACAGGCACAGCACACCCTCCACCCAACCCCTGCAAAAACGCCCGCTCCGCCGTGACTGCTTGGCGGGTGGACTCGTCTTCGAGCGTGGCCAACAGCCCGAGGGTAGTCTGATCGTCGGCGCGGCATTGGATGGCGAGGGCGCCCTGTCCGGGCGCGGGGAGCATGACATTGAGCGGCAGCCATTCAGTGACGTGGGAGTCCAGGCCGAGGCGGGTGAGTCCCGCGCCTGCGAGGATGATGGCATCGTATTGACCATCGAGCGCTTTGCGCAGGCGGGTATCCACGTTGCCGCGCAGCGACTCGGTCTTAATGTCTGGGCGCAGGGAAAGGATTTGGGCAGCGCGGCGCAGGCTCGAGGTCCCGATCAAAGCGTGGAGTGGGAGAGTCGCGAGGCTGTGGCCGTCGCGCGAGATCAGGGCGTCGCGTACTTCGGCGCGGGCTGGGATACATCCAACCGTCAAGCCAGCGGGATTTTCCACGGGCAGGTCTTTGAGCGAATGAACCGCGCAATGCACTGTGCCCGAAAGTAATTCCGTTTCGAGTTCCTGCGTGAAGAGTCCCTTGCCGCCAATTTCGGGCAAAGGTTTATCGAGAATTTTGTCGCCTTGTGTAGTGATGACCCTTTCTTCGCATTCGAGTTGCGGATGAAGTTTTTTCAGAGCGTTGATGACCCACTGGGTTTGCCAGCGGGCGAGGGCGGAGGGACGGGTGGCGAAAGTTAGCTTCATGTTTCCTAATCGGCGGCGGTGGAAATGGGGCAGGCTTGACCTGAGAATCCGCACAGGCCTTCGCCTTGCAGACCAAACAAGGTTCGGGCGACGGTGGCGTATTCGGGCGCGTGCGGACAGGACGCCTCAGCGCGCAGACGGTTGGTGGGCGCGTGCAAAATTTGCTTGACCAGCGCCTGGGTCATGGCTTCAATGCGGGCGCGTTCGGCATCGGTCAGGTCGGGCAGGCGGCGGAAGGTTTTATCGAGCATTTCATGGCGGATGGCTTCGGCATGTTGGCGGATGTCGGCAATGAGCGGGATCATCTCCAACGATTTGATGTATTCGATGAATTCCAAGATCTCTTCATCGAGAATGGACTTGACCTTCGGCGCTTCTGCCATGCGCTCGGCCAGCGCGCCTTCGAGACGTTCATTGAGATGGTCTATGTCGTAGAGGCTGACGTGGGGAACGTTCGCCGCGTCGGGATCGATATCGCGCGGGACGGCGATGTCAATCAACACCAACGGACGGTGTTCACGCGCGCTCATCGCCTGGATGACCATGCGTTCGGTCAGGATCAGATGCGGCGCGCCCGTGGACGAGATGATAATGTCGGCGGAGATGAGCGCGTCGTCCATGTTTTCGAAGGTGGCAATATCTGCGCCCCAACGGTCGGCGATGGCGTGGGCGCGGTCGAGCGTGCGGTTGACAACCAGGATTTTTTGCGCACCGCGTTTACGCAGGGCTTCCACGGCCAGCTCCGCCATTTCGCCCGCGCCGATGATCACCACTTGCGCCTCAGCAATTGGATGGACAACCCGTTCGGCTAGAGACGCGGCCAGCGACGACACGGAAGCAGGGTTGCGGCTGATGTTTGTTTCAGTGCGGGCGCGTTTGCCCGCGTGAATGGCTGCCTGAAAGAGGCGATTGAGAACGGGTCCCGCCATGTTTTGTCCGCGCGAGAGTTCGAGAGCGCGGACGATCTGTCCCAATATTTGCGGCTCGCCGATGACGAGCGAATCGAGTCCTGCCGCCACATCGAAGAGGTGATGAGCGGCCTCCACATCCGCATATTGATAAACATGCGGATGGAAAACTTCTACAGGTACACGGCAGATTTCAGATAAAAAAATCTCCAGATCTGAAAATGTCAGATGACTGGAGACGGCATAGAGTTCCGTGCGGTTGCAGGTGGAAAGGATAACCAGTTCTGCAAAGGTGGATGTAACGCTGGCCGCTGCCAACGGTGAAAGGATTGCGCGAATTTCATCTTCGCTAAACGCCAACTGCTCGCGCAGGTGAATGGAGGCTGTGTTGTGATTGATGCCGAGAGTGAGGATATGCATGGGCTTTGTTTTTTTCTTGCCCCCCAATATAGTGGCATATCACACAATCACATATGGAGAATTTAATAAGTTTTGTTTAGTGGAATCTAAAATCGAATAAGAGTTTGCTCATTTCCAAAACGAATGTAATTGTCGTTGAAGACGTTTGTCATATCATCAGCTTCGGGCGATATTGCAATGCCTCGGCCAAGTGTGCCGGCTGAATAGCCTCGCATCCAGCCAGGTCCGCGATCGTGCGCGCCAGTTTCAAGATGCGGTGATATGCCCGCGCAGACAGGTTCATCTGACTCATCGCCGAGCGCATAAGAGACTCGCTGGTCTCATCCAGTTTGCAGAATTGGCGGACTTCGGCAATCCTCATATCCGCATTGCAGGTGATCGAATTTTCCTTCCCGTCGGCATGGGGCAGATCGGCAAAGCGCTTGCGTTGAATTTGGCGCGCGGCCTCCACGCGTTGCTGGATGACCGACGACGATTCCCCCAGCCGTTCATTCGATAATTTTTCATAATCCACGCGCGGGACCTCCACGTGGATGTCAATGCGATCCAGCAGGGGACCGGAGATGCGCTTTTGATATTTGGTGACGACCGCGGGCGCGCAGGTGCACGGCTTGACAGGGTCATTTAACCAGCCGCAGGGACACGGGTTCATTCCTCCAATGAGTTGAAAGTTGGCGGAAAAGGTCAGCGAGCCCTTGGCGCGGCTGATGGTGACCACCTTGTCCTCCAGCGGCTGGCGCAACACTTCGAGTACGCGTGAACCAAACTCGGGCAGTTCATCCAGGAACAACACGCCGCGGTGAGCAAGGGATATTTCACCGGGCTTGGGGATGTTTCCCCCGCCCACGAGTCCCGCGTGACTGATGGTGTGGTGCGGCGCGCGGAAAGGCCGATGGCGGATGAGGGGCGTTCCCACTGGGAGTTGATCTGCAATGGAATAGATCTTCGTGACTTCGAGCGCTTCCTCCAAACTCATCTCCGGCAGGATGCCCGGCATGGCGCGCGCCATCAAGGTTTTGCCTCCGCCAGGCGAGCCGACGAGAAGACAATTATGACTGCCAGCCGCGGCCACCTCCAACGCGCGTTTGACGTGCTCCTGCCCCTTGACCTCCGCAAAGTCGGTGGGGATGTAGAGCGGTTCTGGCTCTTCGCCCGAGGGTTGATACGGCTCGATACGGCGGAACCCGGCCAGGTGTCCGTAAAG
>JAKANW010000309.1 GCA_021823555.1 Chloroflexota bacterium | reverse complement strand
CGTTTGATGCGGGCGTGCGCGTGCGGCGAGTGTAAAACTTTTGCGTGAAGCAGTCCGCGCTTCTCGATGTCTGCGGTAAACGCAGGTTTGCCCTGCACGAGTTTCACCGCGTCAACTTTTATCTCTGGTTTTCCAACTGTTTGCCAGGTTTTCGATTCAGGCGTGACCACCACTTTCGGACGGGTCATCACGTTGGCAAATTGGTCCGTTGGTAGATTGGTGGCTGGGAAATCGGTGGGTTGATCGCCCCGATTTCCCAAGTCCCAATTCACCGATTCCCAATTAACCGGCTCTTCGCCACGCATAACAGCAGCGGCCTTGAGAACCGCCTGCACCGGCTTGAGATATCCCGTGCAGCGGCACAGCACGCCGGAGATCGCCTCGCGGACTTCCGCCTCGCTGGGATTTGGATTTTTCTCCAACAATGCTTTCGCTGCGAGAATTTGCGCAGGCGTGCAATATCCGCACTGAATCGCGCCTGACTCAACAAACGCGCGTTGCAGCGGATGCAGACCATCTGTCTTCTTCCAGCCTTGTTCGGGGTGTTCGCCGAGTGCTTCGATAGTTGCGATCTTGTGACCTTCGGCCTGCGCGGCCAGCAACGATCCCGCATTGACTGGCTTGCCGTCCAGCAGGACGGTGTCCGCGCCAGAAAACCCTTGTTCGTCGCCAAACTTCACGCCGTGGAAGCCCAGTCCGCGCAGGGCAGAAAGCAGCGTGGTGTTTGCGGGCGCTTCAATTTCGTGGTCAATGCCGTTGATGTGGAGTGTGATGTTCATGGTGGCTCCTTGTAACGTAAATCTAGAGACTTGCGTTACAGCAGATTAGGATTGACGTAAGTATACGGCCAGTCTTGTCAGTTGGTGACCAGACCTGTCTTGACTGGATTGTTCACAATGTAATTCGTATGTGTTCAAATTCCTTAGGCTGGCGCTGCATCGTATACCGCGTTATTACAACACCTTCGTCACCTTCAACCCAAGGTTAGCGCTGTCAATGGCGCTTTGCGACCCAACCACCGCCACCGCCTCGGACTGCGCCATCTTTTCGAGCACCTCGCCGAAAGCGATGAAATCCTCGCCGTTGGTGGTGAGCACTTGCTCGCGCGTCTTTTGGCGCATCTCGTCTGTGCGGCCAACGAGATGACGCATCATCGAAGTGTAACCTTTGGCGTCTGGCAGTTGGTAGGCGTCCAGGTCGCCGATTGCGCCGATGATGGCTTTGGTCAATTCATTATCCGAAAGCCGCGACGAGTCGAGACTCCTCAGGAACGCGGCGGCCTCGTCATAATTTTCCAGTGTCGCGGCCAGGTTCGGGTCACGGTACGAAAGGTAGGCGAAGTACCCCGACGTGTCTTCGAATACCGAGAACGCGCCGTACGCACCGCCCTGCACGCGCACCTTTTCCCACAGGTAGGCCATGCGCAGGTAACCCAAAATCACCTCCGCCGAGCCATCGTATTTGTAGCCAAGCTCGTACAGGTTGGCGGCTTTGCCCACATAGTTGACTTGCGCCGGAATCGTCAGGCCCTCTTTGGCATGTGTGAGCCGGATGGCAAACGGTTTCAAGGTCACATCTTTCGCGGGCAGTGCGGCAAAGAACTCATTCAATTGTGGTTGGAAGTTTTCCCAATTAGCCGCGTCGAGCGTTACGTTACACAACATCGTCTTGCGATTGACCAGCGCCTCGCGCATTGCTTCCAGTTTGGCGAGCACGGCCGGCCAGTTCTTGTTGATCTCTTTGGCTAAGGCGCGCAGGGCAAACAGGTAGCCGATGCCGCTCATCTGGTCCTGCGCCCAGCCGGCTTCGTTGAACTGCGAGCGCAGCCGCGTATTGACGAACGCGTGACCATTCGGCACAAGCGCTGACTCCAATCCAGACTTTTCCTCCAGCACGATTTGTTTGAAACGTTCTTGGTGGTCGAAATTAGCCGTGAGCAAGACATCCTTCAGGATGTTCAACAATTCCGCCGCTTGACTCACTGTGGCCTTGCCGCGCAGGAATAGCTTAACCACGCTCTCTCTGGACCCAAGCCGGGTCGCGGTGACCTCGGAGCTGTGGATTCCACCTGTGCTTTTTCCGATCCGCTGGGAGAGTTTGACGTAATCTTCGCTTTGGGTTCCCATTTCGAGCAGGGCGCGGCCAAACACATCCGTGAGAGGGAGCAGGTCCTTTGGCAGGGCATGCAGGTCAAAGCCCAGGTCGAGATAAACGATGCCGTTCGTGAATAGGTCGTGATAGAGCGTTTGCACGCCTTGCAGGTCGGTGATGTCGATCGGGATGGTCTTGCTTTGTTTGTCGAGGTCTTCCAGTTTCAAGATCGGAAGGGTCGCCAATGCTTCCGGTGTGTCGGGTGTCTCCTGTCGCTTTTTGAGATGCTTGGTATTCTCGGCGATTTCCTGAAGCTGGTTTTCGCTCAGGGTGGCGCGGAGGTCGGCCAGACGGGCCTTTTCCTCCTCGTCGAAGCGGCGGCCCAGCTCAGGGTCCGGTTGGAAGCGCAAGATGGTGCGGTGCGGGTTGTCCAGCAGGTAGGTCTGGATCAGTTTTTCAAAGTAGCGGTTGTCGTTTTTGAGTTTGGATTTGACGGCTTCCAGCGGCGCTTCGAACGCCAGCAGTTTGATGGGGTCGTCGTCGTACAGCCAGGTGGTGAGGGCGCGTAGCATGAGCGCGATGCCGCGTGGGAACGAGCCAGTGTTGTTCTCACGCAGGTGAAATTCAAGGGTATTCAGCGCCGCGGCGGTCATGTCGGGGTCGATGCCCTCGCGGACGATTTTTTCGAGCGTGTCGAAGATCAGCGCTTCGATCTTTTTGGCGCTGCTGGAGCGCGTCCCCTTGAGGCCCGTGGAGAAGATTTGTTGGCGCAGTTCGGTTTCCAGGCCCAGCCCGGCCAGGTCCTCGCCCAACCCGGAATCGAGCAGGGCTTTTTTGAGCGGCGAGGCGGGCGTGCCGATCAAAATGTGCGCCATGATTTGCAGGCTGAAATCCAGCACGGGATCGGACGTGTCGGGCAGGAGCCAGTTCACCGTGAGGTAGTGTTTTTTCTTGATGTCTTTGTCCTGACCGGCGTCGTAAGCTTGCTTGATTTTCTTGGGGCGCTTGAATGGCCTGACATTTGGAATCGTGGACTTGACGCGTAGTTTCTTGTAGGGCTTGAGATAATCTTCCATCAGTTTGAGACGCGTCTCCGGATCATCGTTGCCGTAGAAAAAGATGAACGAATTGGAAGGATGATAGTAGGTTTCGTGGAAGTGCTTGAAGTTTTCGTAGGTAAGGTCTGGGATGTTGCGCGGGTCGCCGCCCGAGTCCACGCCGTAGGTGTGCCTGGGATAGAGCGATTGTTGGATAGTGCGGCTCAACAGGTTGTCGGGCGAGGAGTACGCGCCCTTCATTTCGTTGAAAACCACGCCTTTGATGGTGAGCGGATCGGCTGGATCGTTGAGTTCGTAATGCCAGCCTTCCTGCATCAACGTCTGCTCGGAGATGAGCGGATGGAAGACCGCGTCCACGTAAACGTCGATTAGGTTATAAAAATCCTGAAGGTTTTGGCTGGCAACCGGGTAGCAGGTTTTGTCGGGATACGTGAAGGCGTTGACGAAGGTAGCCAGTGAGCCTTTGAGCAATTCCGCGAATGGCTCCTTAAGCGGGTATTTCTCCGAGCCGTTCAGCACGGAATGTTCGATGATGTGCGCCACGCCGGTAGAGTCTTTCGGCGGCGTGCGGAAGCTGACTGCAAACACTTTGTTCTCATCATCGTTGATGATGGAGAGCAGGCGGGCACCAGTTTGCTTGTGGGCATATAGTTTGGCGGTGGCGTTCAGTTCCGGGATGGTTTGTTCTCTTACCAGATTGAAGGATTTGGACATGATGGCTCCTGTTTGATGTGAGAGTGCACGCGCTCGCGCACTCCGTTTCTTTCACTTTACTTTTTTCTAACGGTTGGCAGTGGCTGGCTGCCTTGTTGCAGCCAGGTGTAGAACGCGCTTGCTCCGCTGAGAATTATGCCGCCGCCTGCCACCACCAGTGCCTGCAATAAACATAGGAAGCCGAGGAACATGCTGGACATGTTGGGCAAAGTCCAGCCGACCAGTGCGCCATTGAGGGCAAAAGCCCAACCGATGGGCAGCGCCAGCAGGATCAACACGGCAAAGTTTAATTCATAGGTGATTTCGGCCGCGCGGCGCGGTGTCATTTTGAACACGCCCAGATACGTGAAAAATATCCACCACGGGATTGCCAGCGAGATCAAGGTGGTGGTGGCGGTAAAGTTGATCAAATCATCGGCGCTGGTAACGGAACTCAGCGAATAGGTGCGGCCGGCGATCACGGCATACCGCAGGTGGAAAAGCAAGGCGTACATGACTGCGGCAATTGCCATCCACAGGAAATTGCGGTTCCAGTTTTTCCAGACGAGGTAACCGATGATCGTAAACAGCAGGATGACCACGATAAAGCGCGGAATTCGTTCAGCGGTCAAGCGGGACGACTTGGCGGCCGCCATTGCCTTCTGGGCAGATTCTACCGTCCAAGCGCTGGATGTGCGGTCGGCAGGGCGGCCAATCGCTTGCGTGTAATCCGAAAGGAGAACCGCTTGTTGGGCGGAGAGCGCTTGTTCGATGGCGGCTTTTTGTTCGGGAGTGAGGGCGAGTATTTCAGTCAGCACGTTGCCCTGATTGTCGGCCGGGATGTTGGTGCCGAGCAGGGCCGCGACGGTGGGAGCGAAGTCCACCATTTGGATGTCGCCGTACTTGCCCGGGATAATCCCCGCACCGGCCGCCACGAACGGCTCGACTAATGTGATGGGGTCGTCGCCGCCATGTCCGCCCGCGTCGATCTGCCCGTGGTCCGAAAAAACGAGCAGTGTATCCAGCTTGAGGTCCAGGTGTGACGCG
>JAKANW010000308.1 GCA_021823555.1 Chloroflexota bacterium | reverse complement strand
CAATATCGGTCACGCTGGGGTCGAGCACGGCGTCCCAGTGCAGTGAACTGGCTTGCCACTGATTCATGGCATCCTGCGGCGTGCCGATGGCGATGATCTCCACATAATGCGACGGTATGTATCCCGCGGCTCGGATGCGCGCTCCGATGTCGGAGCCATCCGAGCCGGTGTGGCCGAGAAAATTGTTGCAGGCCATGTCCTGGCTGTGACCTTGTGCGGCGGCGGTCAATTGACCGTTGACGGTCAACGCGGGAAGTTTGGCCGCGCGGCGCGCGTCGTTGATCTGCGTCAACAATTGGTTGACATACCCGCCGTTCGTGCTGGACCCGCAGCTGCTGACCGATCCCACCGGCGTAACGCCGCCGCCCGCGCTGGTCGGCGCGTTAGTCGGGCCGGCAGTCGGGTTGACGGCCGGCGGGTTGGTTGGTGCGGCATTCCCAACTACGACCTTCACCCAAATGGATTTCTCCAACCCAATCGAAATGACTTGCCCCGAAGGGTCGCGCAGTTGGAAATAACCGGTGTAACTTCCGTCAGCAGATGGGGCGGTGAGGTCCACCGAAATGTCCGCGTCCGCTTTGGGGGCCGTGACCGGCATGGGGGTCGAGTTGGGTGCGCCCATCTGGTCGCCGGAAAGGAAGACCAGGCTGTATTTTTCATCCCAAGGACAAGTGCCCGTGTTGCGTACGCGCCAGGTTTTGGTGAAGGTTTGGCCGCGCTCCACGTGGGTGCCGTCGGGAAAAGTGACATCTTGGAGCAACACGGCCGCGTCCTTGCAATTGGCGGGACGCGGCAACGTCGCCGCTGGGGACACCGTCGGAGTGCGGGTGACGAATGCCGCGGGGAGCGGCGGCAGGGTGGATGTCACAAAAACGGGCGGCTGGGGCGTGGTGGTTTCGACGGTGATGCAGGCCGTCAAAAGGAGGGAAAGCGTGAGCAGGGTAAGAATGATCCGCATATCGCTATCCTAACGAATTTCTTCTGGAGGAAGTTCCGCACAAGCCTCACTTCGGCACGGCAAAGTCAATCACGTAATAGCCGAAATTATTGGAGAAAGCGTAACCGATTCCGATCTCGACGTATTTTGTGCTGATTAAATTCTCGTTATGACGCGGGTCGGAGGCGTCGTTGGCCCACCAATGGATCACGCCGGGGCCGTCAAGCGGAGGATAACTGCCGTAAACGTTTTCGGTCACGTACGCGGCCTGGTAGCCCGAGAAAGCGACGCGCGAGGCCGGCGTAGAGCCATTCGAGCCGTTGTGATAGAACAACTGATTGCAGGCCATGTCATTGGCGTGGGCTTGCGCCGCCTCGGTGAGTTGGGCGTTCACGTTATAAGCCGGAATGTTATTTTGGGCGCGGTAGGCATTCAAGGCCGTCAGCGTTTCATCGACCTTGCTCTGGTCGAGCGTGTAGGCGCAAGTGACCGTGGCATAGCCCGGTCCTGCTGTTCCATTGGTTGTGCCGCCGGTTGTCCCGCCTGTTGACCCTCCAGTGGTCCCGCTCGTTGACCCGCCGACTCCTTTGGGCGCTTCTCCGTTATCCACTTTGATGATGACCCATAGGGTCGTCCCAGTATCCACCGGGATGGCCGCGCCGCCTGCGTTGCGAATCTCGAAATCGGCGCGTGCGTGCGTGACATTCTCGTCGTTGGGTGCAACCATCGCGACCGTGATCTGGGTCGTACTGCCAGGAGCCGTCTCCTGCACGGGGTTGGAATCGGGTGCGCTCATCTGGTCGCCAGTGGAAAAGACCAGGGAATAATTGGTCCATGTGCAGGTGCCGCTGTTTTTTATCAGCCAGGTTTTCTGGAAATGTTCCCCTGGTTGCAGAAGCGTATTGTCCGGCACGGTCACGTCAGCCATAAAGGATGCACTGTCGGTGCAGGGACCAGAGGACGCGGAGGAGCTGGATGGGGTTTCGGTCGGCCGCGCTGAAATATTGGAAGTGGATGATTCTGTTGCCGAGTCGGCCCCGCTGGGAGCCGCTCCACCCGAGGCGGGTGGCTGTGTGACCAGAACGCTTGCCGGCGTGTTTGTCGCGGCGTTGGCGGCCGGTGAGGTGGCAGGTGCTGAATTTGTACCGCAGGCCGCCAGCACAAGGATGATTACAAAATTGACAACAATAAACTTTTTCATTTTGCCTCTTCCTGGGCCGATGAGTTGCACGATTATAGTGGATTCTTCCCGGAGCGGCTGGAAATATTTTTCCACGCTAAAACAACAGCATTTGGCGGTGTACCTGCTCGATGGGATCGCGGGTAAGTTGTTCTTCAAACGAAGCGCGCGTTAACAGGGAATGCTCTGCCATCGCGCGTACCAAACGAAATTTGAGAAAGCGCACTCCATCTAGACGACTAGCAAAGGCCGGGTCGCGTTGACGTTTGTAGGCCAGCAATCCGGCCCGCCCGCCGGGGAGCACGATCAGACTCCGTTCGGGCGGGTACGGTCCCTCCGCGAGGACGCGGCCCACAATGGCCGAGGCTTTCAGGTGGAATACGTAAGCCGAGGTCTTGTCCGTCTCCCAAACCAAGGTCCGCACCTCGAGTCGATTGGTATGATAATCCAGCCGTTCACCCAGGGCGGCGAGCAGATCGGCTATTTGGGCAATATCCGCGTTGCGGGCTGTGGGTCTGTCTTCGGCGCGCAATTGCCATTTTTCATTCACCTGTTCGGCATAGGAATTCAACACGGCCATCACCAATCCGCGCGAGGGCGTGAGCAGGCCGGGAAAACGCGGCGCAAGATCGCGCAGGATGTCGAGCAAGGTACAGCCGGGGCGATCCTTGAGGAAATTGACCACTGCCATCTCGACGCGGTCCGCCAGCGGCTCCACCATCTCGACGCCGCGCGGCAGGCCCCACAGGCCGGTCTCGATGCCCTCGCTGTGGCGGTAGCGCGTGAACGTTGACTCATCCCGCAATGCCTCCTGGATCGTGGATGTGGTGCTGCGCAACACTTCCTCCGGCGCCTGGCCGGGGCGAATCAGCGACTGCGAATCGAGCAGGTTCACTAGCCCGGCGGCGAAGAGCGGCAGGTAGGTGACAGGCTCGCCGCGCACGGATAAATACTCGCGTAACGCCGCGCGCACCGAATCCACATCCGGTGCGGCTGCCGCGTGATGCAAGCGGTCGCCGCGGGTCCAGGTGATCTGGGCCGCGTCCAGTTGGGTGCGCATGGCCAGGCTTTTCAGTACAAACCCGTTCGACTCGGCTGCGGCCAGTGCGGCGGTGAGAAAACCCGGCTCTGGCTCGGGCACCAGACCGAAGAATGACGTGCCCAGCGCCAGCAGGTCAAACAGCGGACGTGCGGCGGCTTGCAATGCTTCGGTATGCCAGGCCCAGTCGTAACGGCGGCGGCGCAACACCAGGTGAAACTCCTCCGCCGACTCGCGGCCCCACAACCAGCCGGCCCACAGTGCACACAGCGTCCAAAAGGCTTGGTTCGGGCGCGGCAGGGCGGTCAACACGACGGTGACAGGCGCTTCTTTCACCACCGCAGCCAGATCGGCGATGCGGCCTTGGAAGAGAATCAAGCCGCGCTTTTCTGGTAATTTGTTCGGCCACTGGACGAGCGGAACGGGTTCCTCCTCGCCGGTCCAATCGGCGATGGAGGCTTCGAGCGCCAGCCAGACGTTGTTCTCCCGATATTCATTCGAGACGGTCAGTTGTTTTGGGCGCGGCCGGTCATTGCCGCGGCCCCACAGGTTGTTGGCCGCGTCACAGGCCGAGAGGAACAACGCGCTCAGTACGCGGCGTCGTTCGGGAGTTACGCCCGGGGAGTCGAGGCGGTTGATAAGAGTGGCGAGCGCGTAGATGGCGCGCGGCGAATAAACGGACAACGCCTCCTGTGCGTACTCGCGGTCGGGATCATCGGTCGGGGCGACGCGCTCCAGCAGGCGGGCGTGGTGCAACGCGGCGGTCTGCGCGATCTTTTGGGCGCGCTCGCCATCCTCGGGTACGCACGGCTTCTCACCACCATCGCCGCAAGCCGGACATTCGTAGATGCGCGCGAACGGCGTGTCCTCGCCTTTATGCCACAGGAAGGCGCGGGCGGGAATTTCTTTGCCACAATTGGCGCATGGGGTTTGATATAAGGAAAGCAGGTGGGTTTCGAGTCGTTCCTCCCCTTTTTTGGAGACGGCTAAATCGGCCAGCGCGGCCTTGAGCTCTGCTTCGGTGGGCGGGCGGGCGGCCAGGTCGAGTAGAAAGCGCGTGATGGGATTGTTGGCCGTGACCAGCACGCGGTAGCCAGCCCGCGCCGCTTCCACCGCGAGACGGGGAGCCGATCCGAATGGGTCGAGTACCCAGCTTCCGGCCGGGGCATGAGCCGAAAGCCAGTCGGATGCGATCCCATCTTCGAGCGGGGGCAGGAAGCGCGCCAGCGGTCCGTCGCAGGCGGGGCTGGTTCCGGGAATGAAGGGCGTATCGAGCACGCTCATACAAAAAGTATAACGCCCCCAAGGAAAAAAGCAAGTGGTGTGTGCCGAATCCCGCTGTTTTACAGCCATTCTGGTTCGGGTGTATACTCGCCGCAGATTTTACCTAAACAGGAGGCCCCGTTATGAAACGCGCGGTCAGTATCAGTATCGGATCATCGAAACGAAATAAAAAGGTGGAAGTGACCTTGCTTGGTGAGCAGGTTAGTATCGAACGTATCGGCACGGACGGCGATATGGAAGCTGCCGCCCTCAAATATAAGGAACTCGACGGCCAGGTGGATGCTTTTGGTGTGGGCGGCGCGGACCTGGGCGCGCTGGTGGATGGGAAGTGGTATCCGTTTTATTCGGTCCAGCCCATGGTGCGCTATGTCAAACAGAGTCCGTTGGTGGATGGCGGCGGCCTGAAGAATACGCTGGAGAATAAAGCCGCGGCGTTCCTCGAAAAACGCATC
>JAKANW010000307.1 GCA_021823555.1 Chloroflexota bacterium | reverse complement strand
TGACCGGCTTGGGTTGTTGTGTCAGATACGCGTCGATCTCGAGCGCGGCATTCTTGCCCGATGCCACCGCCTGGACGACCGTCTTTGGCCCGCTCAGCATGTCACCCGCATAGAAGACGCCGTCGGCCTGTTCGCGCGGCAGGGTGGAGCGCATCCCAATGGAGATGATGACTGCGTTGATATCTGCGCACAGGCAATCGGACCCGTTCACGTCACGGATGTTGGCGGGGCTAAACGGCAGGCCGTCGGGGAGTTCGACCTTCAGGGTCTTGATCCCCCACAGTCCCTGGCCATCTTTGAGGAGGCGCGTCACACGGATGCGCCCATTGACCTCGATATCGTAATCCAGCAAATCCTGCCGTTCGCGCGCAGTGAGCGGCATCTCGGACAGTTTCTCGAGCATGAACAGTTCGACGTGTTTTGCGCCGCGCGCCCTGGCGGTGATGGCGCAGTCCAGCGCGGTCGCGCCGCCGCCGACCACGGCCACGCGCCCGTCGAAGCTATATTTCTGCGGCTCGGAGAGCAGGTCGGCCATCTTGATCGCCAGGTCCTCATTCTCGATGCCGAGTTCGATAGGCTCCCACAACCCGACCGTGACGCAGACCGCGTCATAGCCCTGGCCCAGTAGGGACTTTGGATCTTCGACCTTCGTCCCCGTCCTGGCTGTGATCTGGCCGAGCGAGAGCAGGAACTCGATATCCGTCTCGACTACTTCCCGGTCCAATCGGTCGGCAGGGATCAGGTTCAACATCCCGCCTAATTTCTGGCGCGACTCGAAGATATCCACAGCGTAGCCCATCTGCGCTAAAGCGGAGGCCGCTCCCAGTCCCGCGGGACCGCCGCCGATGACGGCTACTTTCTTTCCATTGAGTGTTGTCCTTGAGAATTTTGGAATTCCACCCAGGCGTTTTGCCATCTCCACCACAGTCGCCTGGACTCTTGGAATATTGATCGCCCCGTCAAAGTTCTTGCGTGCGCAGGCTGCCATGCACAGTGTATCCGGGCAGACCAGTCCGCACACGCCCCCCAGTGGATTGTTGCGCATCACCTCGCCTGCCGAGCGCTTGATATCTGACGGATTCCCCACGCGTGCAGCCATGATGAAATCGAAAGGCGAGCAGTTGGCTGGACAAGCCGCCTGGCATGGCTTTTCCTCACAATGTTCACACCGTTCCAACTCTGTCCTGAGTTGCTTCGGGGTCATGATGAGGGTATCAACGGAAACATTCCTGGCCATAAGGCACCTCGTTTGCTTCGATGATATTTGGTTTTTTGATCGAACTACAGAATCATTATAGCATTCCCCTCATTCCGTAGATATTGACAAAAGAAACGTCAAGCGGGGAAATCTGTCACCGAAAAGGCCAAATTTTCGTCCCCTCGAGCAAAGCCAGGTCTTCGGGCAGGTCCAGGTCGAGGCTGAGCGACGGCAGGTTCACGATCTCCAGCCGCGCGCCGGCTTTTTGGGCGCGTTCACAATGGCGATGGAAAGACCCCTCGCCGAAATCATATTCGATCAGGTTTGCAGGGGAAATGAGCAGGGCGTTGGTACCCTTCTCGTGGCGGTCGGGAGCGATGACCACTACCGGCGGGTCCTTTGCCCGTTCGGTCAGGACCAGGATATCGTCGGGGGTAAGAAGCGGCAAGTCCGCCGGCAGCACCAGCACGCCCCGAGTCGCATAGATCTGCGCCACAATGGTCGCCCGTTTCAAGGCGGTATTCAACTGCGGCTGGCCGTTCTCACGCACCGTGCGCGCCCCCAGGTTGCGGGCAACGGTGAGGGCATGGGGATCGCGGCTAACCACCAGCACCTCTTCCACTTCCTTCAAATCGGTCAGCGTTTTGAGGGTGTGTTCCAGGAGCGCCTGGTTGAGCTGCGCCCGCTCATCGTCCGATAAGGTTCCAGACAGGCGGGATTTGCCATGTCGTAAAGGTTTTACGGGGACGATGGCCCAAATGGTCATCGCATGTCACCGATGAAGTCGAGTGTGTTTTGGGCCAGCTGCATGCGGTCTGCAAGGGAATTCATAAGTGTGTTGGTGACGAGCGTGGGTATTTTAATTCTTTTTGCCAGTTCTGTATCCACCGAATCCAATACGATTCCCATTAATAAATTTTCATAATGTTCCGCCACTGCCAGCGCCGAAGGCTGGATGCCAAGTTCCGCGAACATCTTTGCGGCGGGACCCTTGACCGTCTTTCCGCCGATGATGGGAGAGACCGCGACGATTATTTTCCCCTCACCCCAACCACTCTCCCACCGGGAGAGGGGCGCAGGGGTGAGGGTTTTTAATATTGGATCGATGCTAACCCAGGGATTCGATGGACAGATGACGATTGCATCCGCGGACTGGATCGCTTCACGCGCCCCCGGAGCTGGTTCCGCCATATCGACCCCTTCGAAGCGAAAGCCTTTGACGCCCGGCTCGCAGCGCCGGTGGACAAAATATTCCTGAAAGGCCAGGTCGCCCTCCTCCGTTTCGACGATGGTGCGCACGGGCTGGTCGCTCATCGGCAGGACGGTATGTTGCACGCCCCAGGCTTTGCAGAAATCGCGCGTGATCTGCGAAAGGGACTGTCCCTCTTTGAGTCTGCGCGTGCGCTCGAGGTGGGTTGCCAGGTCCTGGTCGCCGAGGTTGAACCAGTCAGGCCCACCTAATTTTCTGATATTGGTTATCGCGTTCCACGTCTCGTGCGCGCGTCCCCAGCCTGTTTCGGGATTGGCCAGTCCCGCCAGGGTGTAGCAAACCGTATCGAGATCGGGCGAAATGGCGAGACCGAGATGCTCGAAGTCATCGCCCGTGTTGACGATGACGGTCAGGTCTTCGGCAGGCAGGATTTGGGCGAGTCCGTGGGCGAGCTTCGCGCCGCCGACTCCGCCGGCGAGGGCGACGATGCGACGGCGGACGGTGGACAGTGGACTGTTGACCGTTGACTGTGGACGGTGAATAGATGCTTTAGATTTCTTCGATGTCATACGTCGCTTGATCTTCTCTGACGCTTCGATTGGTTCCAGTTAATGCGCGGCGGAATGCTTGAATGCGTTTGGCGAGTTCCTGTGCTTTTAGATCAATATGATTCATGTAGTCGTTGTCGGTTATGTACTTACGGCGTGCAATGAGCCTTTGACATGCCACCGTTTCAATCAAGGAGCGAAGCGCTAATCCCAAAAAGCGACTTTGCTCTGGATCGCTTTGACCTGTTGAGCTTTCTGCAATATTCAATGATACGGAAGTTGCTGCCCGCGTAATTTGGGACGCCAAATTGTATTTTTCTTTTTCGGGTAATCTATCCGCCAGCCCATAAATCAAATCTGAATACTCCAAGGATATCTGCCAAACATCCAATTGTTCGAATTTGAATGTCATCCATTCCTCCTGAATCGATCAGACTACGGTCTACCGTCTACCGTCCATGGTCAAATACTCCGCATCACTTCTTCCAACGGCTTCAACGTTTTTGTTTTCGGCTCTTCATCGGCATACCCGATAAAAATCATGCACTGCGGTCCCCACGTATCTGGCAAATTCAGCGCGGCGCGAGTGGCCTCCTGTGCATAAAGCGGCCAGCAGATCCAGTTTCCGCCCAGGCCCTCGGCGTGCGCGGCCAACAGGAGTTGCAGCCCTGCCAGTGCAGTGGACTGGATGTTCATCAGTGTCTCTTCGGGCGCATCGGCGCGGACTGCGGTTGTGTCGCGGCAGAGAAGGATGATAGTGGGGGCTTCGTCAATGCGGCGCAGGGAGGTGGCGACACGCTTCTCGATGTCGGATCCGCTTGCACCTTCGGCTTGCATATCGCTGCGCATTTTGGAGGTGAGTGCCTGTCCAAGCCGCGCCTTGACGGATGAATCCGTCACTACCGCGAACCGCCAGGGTTGCAGGTTATGCGCGGAGGGGGCGTAGGTGGCGGTGGCGAGGACGCGTTCGATAACGGAATCAGGCACCAGGTCCGGTTTGAAGCGGCGGATAGAGCGGCGCGACCGCAGGAAGTCGTGGAAGCTCATCCGTGGGCGTCAACTTTTTCAGGCTGGATTTTGTAGATCACGCGCGGGTGTTCTGAATTGTGGCCCGCATAATTTGGGTTCCCATGATATTTCATGTTGAGCGTGTCAATGTGTTTTTCCGCGCCCTCCAGCGTGACCTCCACCACCTTGCCGCGGATCTGAACGTAGCGATATGGATTTTTGGGATCGGCAATGCACAGCGCCACCGATGGGCGGGCGCGCATGTTCTTATCTTTCAGGCGGCCTCTGGCTGTGTTGATCAGAATGGTTTCGCCTTCCATGTTGAACCAGACGGGCGTGACTTGCGGCGTGCCATCGGACATCACGGTGGCCAAATAAACGAAGGCTTTGGTTTCGTCCTTGAGCAGATCGCGATGGCTTTCAGGAATGGTTTTCATTGTGTTCCTCGGAATTTCCAAAATAAGTTGTGATTGCTTTTTCGCGGAGACCCGCATGGTCCCCGCATTTTGATATGCAAGCGGCGGATGTTTAATTCTGCGCGCGGCCGAGTTTATCAAACGTGCATAAGATTTGGGTGTGTTTTAAACAAGTTGGGGGCAACGTCCCGAAGGTTGAACTCGAGCCGATTTTGGCCTTTTACAACCAACCTTTGGGACGGTTCCAACCGAGTTTATCAAACGTGCGCAAGGTTTCCGTGAACGAACCATGTATTACGCATCATGTCAAGCGAGGTAGTCTTTTAAGAAAGCGATGGTTCTTTGCCAGGCCAGTTCGGCGGCTGGCGGATCGAACTCAGGGCGGTCATCTTCAAAAAACCAGTGACGGGTTCCGGGGTAAACGTGAAAGGTGGTCTCTTTGCCGGCGGTCTTGAGCGTCTTCTCCAGTTTCTTTCGGCTCGAGGCGGATTCATATTCATCGTTCTCGGCGA
>JAKANW010000306.1 GCA_021823555.1 Chloroflexota bacterium | reverse complement strand
TCTAAACTCCGCCAGGCGTCCAGCGAGATAGGCGGGATAGCCTTCCTCGGCAGGCATTTCCTCGAGGCGGCCTGAGACTTCGCGCAGAGCCTCCGCCCAGCGTGAAGTTGAATCTGCCATCAGCGCCACGTGGTAGCCCATGTCGCGGTAATATTCCGCAATTGTGATGCCCGTGTAGATGCTGGCTTCGCGCGCCGCCACCGGCATGTTGGATGTATTGGCGATCAACACGGTACGCTCCATCAGCGGGCGGCCGCTGCGCGGGTCAACCAGGTGCGGGAATTCCTGCAGCACTTCGGTCATTTCGTTGCCTCGTTCGCCGCAGCCGATGTAGACGATCACCTGTGCATCGGCCCACTTGGCAATACTGTGCTGCGTTACGGTCTTCCCCGAACCAAACGGGCCGGGGATGCCCGCCGCGCCGCCCTTCGCCACCGGGAAAAATGTATCCAGAACGCGCTGCCCCGTAATAAGCGGCGTCGTCACACCGAGGCGACTCTTATATGGGCGCAACCGGCGCACCGGCCAGCGTTGGAGCATGGTCAGTTCCTTCTCTTCCTTGCCGACCTTCAAACGCGCAACCGGCTCCTCGATGGTGTATTCGCCTGCGGGCGCGACCCAGCTCAAAGTTCCGGAAAGATCGGGCGGGACCATGATGCGGTGCTCGAAAGTTTCGGTCTCCATCACACTTCCAAGAATCGCGCCGCCGCGCATTTCGTCGTCGGCCTTAGCCGTAGGTGTAAATTTCCATCGGTCTTTGCGATAAAGCGGATCGAGCCGCATCCCTCGCCCGATGAACGAACCCGACTGCATCTCGATCAGCGGCAATGGACGCTGCACACCATCAAAAATACTTTTCAGTAAGCCGGGGCCGAGTTCCACCGAAAGCGGCAGGCCCGTGCCGAACATCGGCGCGCCCGGCCTCATGCCCGAAGTTTCCTCGTACACCTGCGCAGTGATGGTGTCGCCGTTCAGTCCAATCACTTCGCCGACCAATCGTTCCTCCCCCACTTCCACCAATTCCAACATGCTCACGCGACGGGAACCGCGCGCCCGCACCACCGGCCCGTTGATCCAAGTCACCGTCCCGATCTGCTCACTCATAACTTCTCTCCCATTAAGACTTGATAGACCGAAGCGCGCAATGCGCTTTGCAGGCGGCTCAGGCGAGTCTCCAAGGTATTATCATAATGCAGGCGGCCGTCAGAAGTGTCCACCACGATCCCCGCGCCTTCCTCAAGTGGTTGACCCAGGGAGATGTGAGCGTTCAATCCGTTTGAGAACTGCTCCAAAGTCTGCACATTGAGAGACTTTAGCGCCGTTTCATCCGCCCGGACCACGGCGCTGGTCGCGTTTAATTGAGTCAACGCCTCCCGAAGGAGTCGAGCCGCGATCTGCCCATAGTCCGAACGTTTTTTCATTGACGGAAGCTTTTGCCGGGCCGCTTCGAAGACTTTGTCCAACAGCTTCTCGCGATACTCCAATTGCAAGGTGCGAGCTTTTAATTGCGCCGTGGCAACGACTTGGCTGCGAAGACGTTCCGCCTCCTGCCTGGCCCGTTCCAGGATGACCTGACGTTCAGACTCCGCCTGTTCCTGTGCGCGCTGACGAATGGCATCTGCCTTGGCCCTGGCCTGCTCCTGGACTTGTCCGGCTTCCTCCTGAGCATCCCTAAGAATGGCATGCGAAAGAGCTTCGATATTCTCATCGTCAGATTTCATAACCCGATATCCAATCCTTCCTCCTGCACCCTATGGAAGACGAGGCAGGAAAGAATCATAGCTTGATCCCAATCGCCCGGAGCACAACATCGCTCAGGGACGGCTCATCCGGAGTTACACCAGCCGGGGATGGGATCTCCACCACCAGGGGAATCGTGCTGTGCAGTTTAAGGTCATCCACTCTCGCCTGGATCATTCCAGCTACATTCTGGGTGACAAGGATGATGCCAATCTCCTTTGAGGCAAGCGCCCCATTCAGAGCGCGATTGGCTTCCACGGCAGTTGATACAGCCTGCCCCTCCACTCCTGCGAGAGAGAATCCAAGCACCGCGTCCGGATGACCGATCACCAGCACTTTCATAGCGCCCTATCGATTCAAAACCAGGAAGGCAATGATGAGACCATAAATGGCAATCCCTTCGGACAAACCTACGAAAATAAGCGACCGGCCAAAGGATTCGGGCTTCTCAGCAGTAGCGCCCACTGCGGCGGCGCCAGAACCTGCCACGGCAATCCCTGCGCCCACGCACGCCAAGCCAGTCGAGATCGCGGCTGCAAGAGTGGCGTACGGATCAGCAGATGCAGTCTGGCTTAAGCCTGCGGCTGCAGCGGCTGTCGGCGAGAACAGCCAGACGACGCCGATTCCTGTTGCCATCATTCCCACAAGTACATTGAAACCATTCAGCCCCATCACCATATCCTGGGTAGCCTTGACCGGCGCATTTTGCCGGTCACGGATGAAAAAGACCACAGCAGGTACTACTGGCATCAATCCGACGATCACCGCTACGATCAATATCATTTTTTACTCCTTGATTTTCAGTTTTTACTTTTTTATAAATTACGATAATTATGCATATACCCGAATGTTTGTATCAGTCCTCCTCAGTCGTTTGCAGTGTGAGGGGTTCGAAACGCATCCCGCCGCCCGTGAAAAATTTACCGAGAAATTCATAATAGTGGAGACGCATCGTTTGAATACCGACGATTAAACCCTCAAAACCAACGATGAATATGTTGCCGATTACAACGACAAGCCAGTAACCAATCCCGTGTTCACCTTTTCCAGCCAAGTCCGCCAGGATAAAGATGGCTGAACTCAAACCGCCGTGAGCCACTGCAAACGCGCCCACACGGATATATGAAAGTGTGTTGCTAAGCAAACTGATCACGACTTCAAAAAGCTCCATAAAGGCGCCGAATATATATGTGCCGATACCAGACTCCACCAACGGGCGGTGTCCCTCCATCAAATTGATGAACACCTCAGAGAACATCACCGCAATACCCGATACAACTGCGGTTACGATGAACAGGTTGGATGGAAGGGGCAGTTTAAGAAATGAGGCGCCGACCAAGCCAAGGAATGAAATGTAGAGCAGGAAACCGGCGATTCCACTGTGACCAAAAATAAGGTGGGACCACTCGCGCGATAATATCCCATTGAATATGCTGAGGAGGAAGGCGACCACCAACAGTACAACTCCGGCCCCCACTGCAACAATCAGGATTTGAAGGATGTTGTGGATCGGGCTGATCCAGATAGGGTGAATTTGGATACCGAGGAATTCCTCTTCAAATCCAAACACACTGCCATATAGAAAACCAAATACGGTGGCCGAAAGACCACAAATGGCAATGAGACCGCCCAAACTTACCATGCTTTTGAGGGCGGATATTTTTCCACTGCTCATGAGCCATCCGAGCGCGGCCAATACCAATCCCTGACCGATATCACTGAACATGGCCCCAAAAAGAACCGGGAACGTGAAGGCGACCAAAAATGTTGGATCCAACTCACCATAACGAGGGCGCGCGTAGGTGTTGACCAACATTTGGAACGGGCGCAGGAACTTTGAATCCTGTAATGCCACTGGGACGTTCTGGTTATCCCCATAGCGCTGGGTCGGCAAGGCCTCGATCAGGATTTCCCTGGATGCGCGCTTGAGTCTCGCTGTGAGACCTTCCAAATCATCGACAGGCACCCAGCCGGTAACTACATAGGTATGGCGTAGTTGCCCGAAACGCACAATTGCATCAGCAAGCACGCGGCTGGTGTGAGCCTGCCAGAGCAGATTTTGCAATTGTTCTCTGCGCTCATTGCCCAAATGGGCAAGGGCCTCTTTTAATTCGGCAATTCTGCGTTGCACGTTCTCGATCGTGTTGCGGATTGACTCGATTATCTTTGCAGGCGTTCCTCGATAATCGTCCGGTAGACTCAATGGACTCAGGTAGGCGCTTCGTGCGGCGCGTTCCAAAACGTCAGCGTTGGATTTTGTTCCCGCAAGCCAGACAACCGGCTTCCCGGGATCTGATCGCAGGGTCAAAAACAAATAGGGGACCCTCGCCAGGCTGGTCTGCAAACGATCCATGTTCGTGGATGGGATAAGCCCCAGCATTGAGAATAGATAACGCGAATCCCTCAAGGAGCTGATATCGAGATCAATATCCTCGACCGGTTCCAACTGATGAAGTGTGCTTTCAAGCTGTTCCAAATGTTTCCGTTCGCCGGTCAGTTCATCGCTAACTTTTTTGACTTCTTCTTCGATCTGTTCAACTGCCGGGCGAATATTTTCGATCCCGACCATTGCATCGAATTCAGATGATGCTGGGTGGCCCTCATTGATGGACAAAGCTTGCATCAAAAATTGTATGCGGCGTTCCAGAATTGCATAAGCAGCAGCCTTCTCCTGCCAGGTGTTCGCAGATCCAGACGCCACACCTGGATAGTTGCTGTCCGTCTGGTGAAAAACGCCGTAGCTACTCAAGACCCTGGTCACCGCCAACAGGTCTTTTGAGGGGACGATCAGTTCGATCTCAGTCATCGCTTTTGGGAAGAACATGCGCACTCCAGTCTATAAAACAAAGTGATTTTCTTCTTGACCGCGTACCTGCGAACTGGCTTCCTGGTGGATAAATTTATGGCTTTGCCGCAACTGTTCTTAAAAGACAAGGCCGGAATTCTGCATCAACCATTTGGGATGATTTGGCCTCAATCAACACTGTCAAATCTTGTATTTCCAGATCGCTTAAAATCAAAAAAGCAAGTGGCACTCCGATATGGAAAGGATTGCCGCTAAAAGCCGTCACACATTGCTTCATGATGTATCGCTTTAGTTTGATCTCCAATTGAGGCAGACCGCCGCGAGGCTCCTCAAGGAGTTCACTCACATCCGACACGCCAGGATAGA
>JAKANW010000305.1 GCA_021823555.1 Chloroflexota bacterium | reverse complement strand
TGGGCTGTATGCCGTGCAGCTGGTTGTCGTCCACACCGACCAGCGTATGGATACGGCGGTCATCCAGGTGACGGTCAAGAATCCGTAGGACCGGTAGCATTTCAATTGGGTGTGTTTCATTTGGGTTGGAACCGTCCCGAAGGTCGGTTGTAAAAAGCCAAAATCGACTCAAGTTCAACCTTCGGGACGTTGCCCTCAACTTGTTTGAATCACACCCATTTCAATTAGGTGTAGCTCTGTTCCTCGACAGAAATTAACCGCGAGTCCCGCTAAGAGCGCGAAGAAAACCTCTACACCCTTTGCATCCTTCGCGGTTCAAACATGTATGGATGTAAGTCCCCTCAGCTAATTGCAACTAACCCAGGCACTCCTCACGAAAGATGCTTGAGATAGACCCGGTGGGTTTTATAGAAATTGATCCCGAAGTTTTCCATCTCCCGCTGCATGTTTTCGTTTTCTGTCCCAATCTGCACCACATCAACATGTTTGATGCGCGGGTTCTCGCTGACGGACTTGAACATTTCGCTATACAGGATGGCTATCCCGCCGGAGCCGCGATATTCGGGCAGCAGCCCCGCGCCGTTGATGTTGATCCAGTCGGTGCGGCGGAGTTCGAGCAGCAGCGCCAGCCAGCCAAACGGGAAGAGTCGTCCACGCGTTCTTTGCAGCGCGGCCGACACATCGGGATAGGCGAATAGGAAGCCGACGGCCTTTTCCTCCTTCATGACCAGCTTGATCAATTTTGGGTCGGCCAGCCACAGGATCTGGTTCGCCAAGGAGTTGACCTCCTCGTCGGTCAAAGGTGTGTTGCCGGTTGTGCCTTCCAATGATGAATTGTAAAGTTCTTTGATATGGGGAATGAGAGCGCGCAATTCGGCGCGGGTACGGCAGCGTGCGATCCGCAGGCCGCGGCGCTGCGCCAGGCGCTCTGCCAGTTGGTGGATGCGCGCCGGGAGCTGGAGGCGGGCATCCAGGTAGCCGGAGACCGCTTCACTCTCTTTGACAAATCCTTGCGCCTCGATCAGCGCGGGATAATAAGGCGGGTTGTAGGGCAGCCCGAAAGCCGGACGATATTCAAAGCCTTTGACCAACAAGCCAAAGCCATCCAGCGGGGTGAAACCTTTTGGGCCCAGCAGGGTATCCAGTCCGCGGGAATGTGCCCAATCGAAGGCGGCGCGGAAGAGTCCGGTCGCGGCGTCCAGGTTGTCTTCACATTCAAAAAGGTAGAAGAAAGCTGTCCTGGTCTGGTTGAATTCGTTGTAACGGCGATTATCTAGAACAGCCAGCCGTCCTACCGGGCGCTCGTCTTCATAGGCGAGAAAAAATGCGGCCTGGGAATGCTTGAAAAACGGATTCCGCTTCGGGTCCAGCCTGAGGCGTTCGTCCGTTTGAAGGGACGGCACCCACTGAGGAGTATCCCGATAAATAGCAGGTGGCAAGTCGAGAAAGTCCCTGACCTGTTTTTTGTTCGATTGGTTAAGTCGAATGATGTGCATAAAAAGCAAGGGCAGGCACCATGCCTGCCCTTCGCAAAATTAACCGGCTTGCAGCGCTTTCTCTTTGAGGGCGCGCTGGGTAAGTTGTGCACGCAGGGATTTTATGTCGCCATCCACGAAGAATAATGCGCCCAGATACAGGAAGAAGCACAACACCCAGGCCGAAATGCAGACCACCATGATGGCAAACTGTTTGCTGTGCATGGCAAGCGCGATGGCGCCTGCGATGGTCGGCGCCAGGGCCGCGCCGCTATTCTCAATAAAGTACTCCACTGCCTGTGCCGAACTGCGGATTTCCGGCAAGCTGATATCAAAGACTGTAGAAGTCACATTGGGCGATGAGAACGGCATGAACAGCGCGGTCAGGCACATCAAGATGAAGAAGGTGGTCTTCGCTTCGACAGGAGTGTTCAAGGCAAAGAAAAGGAAGATCGCGCCCAGAATGACGCCCACACTGGAGACAATAATGCGGCCTTTGAGCGTGCGTTTGAAAAGCCAGTCACCCAACGCCCCTCCAACGAAGTAACCAGCCGCCAGGATCAAGACGACCGGGCCCATCGTGAAAAGAACAGAATTGTTGTCATAACCGCGTTCGGTCATGAGATAGCCAAAAAAGAAGAAGGTGATCACGTTCCAGGGAAAAACGCCCGCGAAACCTTGCAGGAAGACGAACCACATGGTCTTCTTCTTCAACGCATCTTTCAACGCGTTCCAGTTGAAACGGAACTGGCCGATCTCTTCCATCCCCTCGAATTCCGGTTCAGACTGGCCGCGCGGCATCTCCTTCACTCCGAAGAAAATGATTACTGCCATCACAATTCCCAGGAAGCCAGTCATCAGGAAGATCGTGCGCCAGCCTTCCAGGTGAAAAATTTTTCCCTCCAGCAGCGGAGCGACCATCAGCGCCAGGATCATGCCAAGCAGGTAACCGATCGGTTGGGCCAGTTGAAGCAGGCCGTAGATCTTGCCGCGCATTTTGGGACCGAAGTAATCTGCGATCAAACTATACAGGCCGGGGTAGGAAGAGTCGTCAATGCCGGTGGAAGCGCGCGTGCCCAGAAATGCAGGATAAGTTGTGACGACCGAACTGAGCCATGTCGTTGCGCCCCAGATGAACGAAGCCAGCGCCAACAGTTTTGAACGTGCGTAGCGGTCATACAGGTAGCCCCAGATTGGGTAAAATACTGTCCCTACGATCAGAGCGCCGGTATTGATCAGTCCCCACTGAAGATCATTCAAGTCAAACGTCTTACTGACAGGGATTTGCAGTGAACCGATCAGCAGCTTATCGGTCTGGTGCAACAGCACAAAGAAAAAAAATACGATCACAACGAACAAAGGGTAAGTATTGCGTTTTTTTCCCATGCAGGGGGCCCTCGCTTTTGCAGGATGTTGTTAGGGAAGTTTACAACAGAAGGAAAAGCGCGTCAACAAAACAGTGACGGGGCTTCCGTCACTGTTCCATATCATCTGGATTCTCAGAGAGGATATCCTGAGCTAACTTTTGAAGTTCATCCGGGTCGTTCACTTTGGCGGCTTCAAAATATTGTGTAAGCAAATCAAGCGGCGTCATGCTGCTGACCACCTGTCCCTCCGGGATGCGGACGCGCGCCTCCGCCTTCGGCTTTTTGACGAGATGGAACTCGAAGGCTTTCTCGGCATATTTGCGCAGGGCGGGTTCGTCAATCAACGTGTCCCATTCTCTGGGATATTCGACACTGAGACGGACGATGGCTTCGGACATTTCCTTCGGCCTGGGCAGGGCCGCCTTAAGCGCTTCGGTCACGTTCTCGCTCGACCCCAGGACTGCCCGCCGCTCAATGAACGGACGCGTGCCTGCCAGCTTTCTCCAGTCAACCTGCGTCGAACCGCGCGTCACCTCGGCGACAATGAAGAACTTGTCATCCTGCGCCTCGCCAAAGTCAATGCGTTCAATCGAACCGGGATAGATCACCGGCGGGTGCCCGCCCGCGTTGACGTTTTGCGGCTTGTGGATGTGTCCCATGGCGACGTAATCGAGACGTGCATCCTTGACGAGAGCCGTGGGCAGCACCAGGTCGCTTCCCAGCATGACCATGCGTTCCGCGCCAAACCGGGCGCCTTCCACTGAAGCGTGGGCCGTCAGGATGAGCGGCAAATTTTTGTCGGCTTCGTTGATCCAGTCGTCCACCAGTTGGGAGATATTTTCTTCCATGCGCGTGTAAGCCTTGTCCGCATCTGTCTCGCCGATGCTGGCCATCAAGCCGGAGCGTGAGATCCACGGCAGGGCGATCACCTGCACAGGCAAATTCCACAAGTCTTTGGGAGCTAGAAATTCCGGTCGTTGCAGCACGCGCACGAACGGCACCTGCAGCGTATCGAATTCCTGAATCGCATGAGCGCGGCCGGCCGCGGGCGAAAGATCGTGATTCCCCACCAGCAGCAGGGTCGGGATTTTTGCCTGCGAGAGACGGATGATGCGTTTGCCCCACTCGCGCTGGAAGGTTGGCGCAGGCGAGCGGTCCTTGTAGGCGTCGCCCGCGAAGATCACCAGGTCCACTTTTTCGCTGATGGCCGCCTCCACGATGGCATCCAGGGATTTGAGAAAATCGAGCACGCGCAGCGGCAGTCCCGTGGCGGGATCGTGACGGCCATAGTTGGCCATGTCAATGTGAGCGTCGGCAAAATGAAGGATTTTCATGGTTGAAGGTTTTAAAGTTGAAGTTGGAAAGTTTCAACTTTCCAACCTGTAACAGATCTACGGCTGAACGCCTAAATCTTGAAGCGCTTGCAAGGCAGGCGCCCATTTGGGATGTACGCCTAAGGCAGCGCGGTAATCGTTGATGGCAAGCTGGGTCTGTCCGACCATGTAATAAGCGCGTCCGCGCCAAAGGAGCGACTCCTCCAACACGGGTTCGCTAATTGTATCGTTAAGGGTGGTATTGGCCAGGTTGATCACATCGGCATAACGCCCGCTGTAATAATAGGCCCAATATGGCCCGGTCTGGTACCACATCATGCGGTAGGGGCGGGTGGTGTTGTCGTTGGACAAGTTGGCATAAATGCTGAAGGCCTGGTCATACGCCGTGGCGGCGTCCACGTATTCTTTCAAGGCTACATGGCTGGTGCCGATATTGAACCAGGCGAAGAAACGGTCAATGCCGGTCAGGCTCTGACTTTCAGCCTGCGCCACATCCAAAGCGTGGCGCGCCGCTGCATCTGCATCGGACAGGGGGCCAAGCAAAGCTATTACATCGTTTTCGTGTTCAGAGGGATACACAACCACAAATACATAATCGAACGAACGCCAACCGTTCATGAAATCCTGGTATGGGATGTGGAAGTTTGGCCCGTCAAGATAGGTATCCTGCACGATGAGTTCCTTGGCGGCATCATCGTAGCCGGTGACGAACTGGTAGTGCCCCATCCAACCGATTTTGCCGCTGTAATAGCGATCG
>JAKANW010000304.1 GCA_021823555.1 Chloroflexota bacterium | reverse complement strand
TGGAGAAAGTCCTCGATCCGCTGCTCATGCTGCCGCTCGGCGCCTCGGCTGTGACTCTGGGTCTGGGTTTCATCGTTACCTTCAACCGTCCACTATTTGCCGGAAGTTGGCTCCTGATTACTTCTCCCGTCATTATTCCTCTCGCTCACACGATCATTGCCCTGCCGTTCGTTGTGCGTACCTTGCAGCCTGCCATCCTCTCCATCCCAGACCGGCTGCGACAAGCAGCGTCCATGCTGGGCGCTTCTCCCTTCCGCGTCTGGCTGGCAGTGGATTGGCCCATCCTGCGGCGCGCCACCCTGTCGGCCGCGGTCTTTGCCTTCACGGTCTCGCTGGGTGAATTCGGCGCAGCTTCCCTGCTGACCCGTCCGGACTTCCCGACCCTGCCGGTTGCCATCTATCGTTTCCTCTCCCAGCCCGGTGGGTTGAACTACGGGCAGGCCATGGCCATGTCCACCATTTTGATGGGCGTCACATTGACGGGGATCCTGTTGATCGAAAGGACGCGCTTGCCCGGCGCGGGGGAGTTCTAATGCTCGAACTGAAGAACATTTCAAAATCTTATGAAGGCCAGCCGCTGCTTCTGGATATCTCTTTCACGGTGGCGGTGGGTGAGACGGTCTGCCTGCTGGGCGCTTCGGGCAGCGGCAAGTCCACTTTGTTGCGGATCATTGCCGGATTGGAACCAGCCGAGGCAGGACAGGTATCCTGGAATGGGACGGATCTGACTGCCACCCCGCCTCATCTCCGGGACTTTGGGCTGGTCTTCCAGGACTACGCGCTGTTCCCGCATCTGACGGTGTTTGACAATGCGGCCTTTGGACTCAAGATGCACAAACTGCCCAAAAGTGAAATAGTCTTGCGCGTCACTGAGGCGCTTGGACAGGTGAACTTGTCTGGGTTCGAGCGCCGCCGCGTGACCGACCTTTCGGGCGGGGAGCAGCAACGGGTGGCGTTGGCGCGTGCGCTGGCACCGCGTCCGCGCCTGCTGATGCTCGATGAGCCGCTGGGCGCGCTCGACCGCGCCCTCAAGGATGACCTGCTCGATGAATTGCGCGACATTTTGCGGGAGACGAAGATCCCAGCAATATATGTCACCCATGACCAGGAAGAGGCTTTCGCACTGGCAGACCGCATCCTGCTGTTGCACGAGGGGCAGATCCTGCGCGCGGGCACTCCCGCCGAAGTATGGCGCGAACCTGGATCGGCCTGGGCGGCGCGCTTTTTAAGCGTGGGAAATGTGATTGAGGGCGTTTGCAAGTTACAAGTTGGAAGGTTAAAAGTACAGACGGACTTTGGCGAATTTGACCTGCACTGCGATCATCATCATGAACAGGGCGAACGCGTGCCGTTGTTGTTGAAGCCCTCGAAGCGGGGGATAACGGTCAGGACGCGGGTGGAGGACGTGCTCTTTCAACGGGAGCAGTTCAAGGTCGCGTTGCGAGGCGGGCTGTTCGTCTATCTAGCGGATGCGCCCAGGGTCGGCGATGAGATTTCTGTCGCGTTTGCAATGGAATGTCTTGACCATGCCTGAGAGAGTCGCAGTGATCAAGTTGAGTCCACAAGGCGAGGTGATGTGGCGCTATGAAGGTGATGTCATCGTACACGGGGAGAATTGGCTGAGATTGGAGGCGTTTTTCGACCGGGAGGATATGCCGTTCATGGATACCTCGCTTAAGCGCGGCGACCGGTTTGTCGAGACCTATTACACGAACCGTTGGTATAACGTGTTCGAGATCTATGATCGTGACGACGGCGGATTGAAAGGACATTACTGCAACGTGACGCGCCCGGCCATGTTTATGGATGGCCGCATCGAATACATGGATTTGTTTTTGGATTTGTGGGTAAATGTGCAGGGCGCGCAAACTGTGCTGGACGAAGACGAGTTCGAGGCCGCTGACCTGGATGAGAACACGCGCCGCCGGGCTCTCCAGGCTTTGAACGAAATACAAGACTTGTTTAAAACAGAACGGCCCCCGTTTTAGTCGGTGGCCGTCGGTGGCATTATTTGATTTTAGGCTAAAGAACTGACAAGACCATTCAGACCTTGCATGAGGCTGTCGCCGTTGAGCCACAGGTAGTAGCCGGCGCCTAATGCAAGACAGCAACAGCACAATACTACTACGACAACAACAGCAATAATGAGGCCCTGATTGCTCTTCTTGGGCTGTTCGGGAACGGGGGTGCTCATAGGATCATTCATGATTCTTCTCTCCTCTTTCAGATTGGTTAAGGCAATTATACTCCCGGGAAAAGTCCGGTCAAAAGGCCGTCAGTACTATTCATGAGGCCTGGGCCTTGTTGACCCGGCCCCAAATCCACCAGATCAGGAAGGCCAGCAGCACGATCAGGATGACGCCCACCAGGATGGGGACGATCACAGCCAAGATCGAAAGGGTTGTCGAAGTGACATCTTCGGCGACGCTGACCGGTATGTTGCCTATGCCGCCGGTTGTGGCCGTGACGATGGGCCTGACCACCGCGGCCTTGGCGGCGTGCACACCCCCGGCCACCAACAATCCGCAGGCTAGGGCCAACACGGGATTTACGTGGGTGATGACGTTTGCGCCGGCAGCAAAGGCAATCGCGCCGGCCGCGGGCCGCACGATGGTTTGGATCAGGTCATTAAGATGGTTCACCGCCGGGACTTTATCTGCCAGCATCTCGATGATGAGCAGGATGCCCAGCATAATTAATATCCACGGGTTGGCGAGCGTGTCCCACGGAGCCTGAAGTTTGATCAGGTTGGTGTAGTGGGCCAGTACGCCGATGACCAGCAGCGGGATATAGGCGTTCAGGCCTGCGCTGGCCGAGAGGCCGAAGGCTGAGAAGACACCTAACAGCATATCCATGAGTCGCTCCTTATCCGCCCAGTCCTGGAAAGCCACTCCATGTGTGAGTAAGGTTGTAACGGACCAGGTCAATACTGACGATCATCAACAAGGCCAGGGTCAAGCCGGCCAGGGCGGGCAGCCAAAGCTGGTGCAGGCTGTCGAAACTGTTTTCCTGTCTCATTAAAGTGATCCATAAAATCCCAAAGACCGTAGTCAATAATGCCAGCACGCCCATGGAGCTTGCCACCGCAACGGGGTATAACACGATCGGGCTGTCGGTCAGGACGCCAAAGTCAATCAGCAGAATGATTGCCACCAAAATGCCAAAGGACTTCCAATCCAGTGCGCGCTCGTTCTCTGATTGCCGCCAGATGGTCTGGTTAAGAACTGGGTAGAGTATGGTGGCCACTGCCACGCCCATGCCGCTGCCTGTGAATAGGCGCGAGGTGTTATTGGTAATGTATAAGTTGGGGATTTGGGTCAAGACGCCCGGTGCAGATGATTTCAATAAAGCAAGATACGAGTTGGATCCGTCAATGCCAAAGGCCAGAAAGAACAAGGCCAGCACAGCAAGGATGCCGCGCGAAGGCATGCGGTTGCGCTTGTGGCTGACAAAACCCATGAAGACCAGAGCCACCGCGGCGGCATCGAATTCACCTGTGCAGCGGGCGCATAGAGGCATCTGTTGATCGCCGATGCTGAAGGAGTGGGAGCTAATGCGATGGCAGACAGTATAACCAATGGCATCCAGTTTGCCCATGGCGCCCTCAGGTGAAATGTAGAACCAGGCTGCAATGGCCAGGATGGCTGCCAGCGGGATCAGCCAGCGAGTGATATTTTGGAGTTGGGATGGTTGGGGTTGCATTGGAGTATTATATGGGCATTGGCAGGGAAAGGCAAGAAACATAGCCGATTTGGTGTATCATAAAAATATATGATATCCGATACGAAGGAGTGATCACGAAGATGAAGCGAATCGGAATCCTGACCGGCGGCGGCGACGCGCCCGGCTTGAATGCGGTCATCCGGGCAGTGGTCAAAACAGCCATCCATCAATATAGCTGCGAAGTATTCGGCGTCCGCGATGGCTATGACGGTTTCCTGGCTGAAGGTGGGGTCATCCCTTTGGGTATGGAGGATGTGCGCGGCATCCTGCCGCGCGGTGGGACGATCCTGGGAGCAGCCAGCCGCGGCAATCCATACGCGCGCAAGGTGATACGGGATGGCAGGGAAGTAACCATTGATGTCTCGGAGGAAATCGTGAAAGGCATCAAGAAATTGGAGCTGGATGCCTTGATCGTGTTGGGCGGGGATGGCACGCTGCGTATCGCACATGAATTGTCCTTGAAAGGCGTCCCTGTCATCGGCGTGCCCAAGACAATTGACAATGATATCGGCGGCACGGAAGTGACATTTGGTTTCGACACTGCCTCGAACATCGCTACCGAGGCCATTGACCGTTTGCACACCACAGCCGAGTCGCACCACCGCGTGATGGTTCTGGAATTGATGGGGCGCGATGCAGGCTTCATTACTTTGCAGGCAGGTGTGTCGGGTGGCGCAGATGTGATCCTGATCCCTGAAATTCCCTTCAGATACGAGTCTGTGCTGGAAAAGATTCATCAACGCATGGAACGTGGCAGCCTGTTCAGCATCCTGGCGGTATCCGAGGGCGCCAAACCGCTGGGCGGGAAACAGGTCTTTTCGCGGCGCGGGGATGAGATCTACGTGCCGCGCCTGGGCGGGATCGGCCAAACCGTAGGGGAGTATCTCGAGGCGCAGGGCATCGAGACGCGCGTGACCGTGCTTGGTCATCTCCAGCGCGGCGGGACTCCCTCTGCATTCGACCGCTGGTTGGCTACTCGCTACGGAGCTGCCTCGGTGCGGCTGGCAGCTTCGGGCGGGTTTGACCGGATGGTCGCCTTGCGTCATTCACAGATCACCGACCTCCCGCTGGAAGAGGCGCTGGCCGTCCCGAAACGGGTGGATCCAAACGGTGATGCGGTACTCACGGCGCGCGGAATGGGAATCTCATTTGGAGATGAATAATCGAGTAGGGAGCGGCGGCTAACCGCTCCCTCTCACACCACCGGACATGCGGGTC
>JAKANW010000303.1 GCA_021823555.1 Chloroflexota bacterium | reverse complement strand
TTTCAAGCAGGATTGCGCCTGCAATTGGGGCGAAGAGAAGAAAGGTCTTCTTCATTGGTTTGATTGTAGATTGGGAGAGGGGAAGGGTCAAGTAGCAAAGGGGTGAGCCGGGGCAGAGATACTTCGAGGAGTTTATCCTGAGCGAAGCCGAAAGGCTCAGCCTGATACATCTGCACAAAATAAAAGCGCCTCTTTTGCAAAAGTGAGGCGCTTTCATGGTGGGCGCAAAGGGACTCGAACCCCTGACCTTCTCTGTGTAAGAGAGACGCTCTAACCAACTGAGCTATGCGCCCGCGCCCGCTATTATAACTGCTTTTTATTCCTCGCGCAGCCAGCGCTTCACGGCTGCGTGCGGGTGTTCATAGACAGTCATGGCATCCAACAGGCGCTTCGCATCCGAGTCACAGTGCAGGGCGTCGCGGTGCTCACGAAAGATAAAGCCCTCGGCGGTGGCATGGTCGAGCGCGGCCAGCAGGTAGGCAAAGTAATCCTTCACATTGAGCAGCCCGACCGGTTTGGTATGTGCTCCGATCTGCCCCCAGGTAATGGTTTCAAACAATTCATCGAAGGTGCCATACCCGCCAGGCAGGGCGATGTATCCCTCAGCCAGCTCATGCATGCGCGCTTTGCGAGCATGCATATCAGGCGTCACATCCATGCGGGCAAGTCCCGGATGCGCCAGGGCGGCGGTATTCATGCCTGGGATAATGACGCCGATCACTTCCCCGCCCGCTTCCAGGGCGCCATCAGCCAGCGCTCCCATCAGACCAGTCCTGCCTCCGCCATAGATTAAACGGATGCGGCGCGAGGCGAGTACCTGCCCCAATTGACGCGCAGCAGAAAAATAGTCCGCGTGAACCGAGTCGGACGAGCCGCAGTAGACACAAATCGAGTTCATAGATTTCATCCTTATCTTTTGTCATCCTTTTTTAATGAGCATGAGGTTAAATTAGGCGAGTTAGAGTTGTATTAGACCAACCTTTGGGTGCTTGACGTTGACTCTGCACGGTGCTATGAATGAGATACTATGGATTATAAGGACTATTATACGATCCTGGGCGTGGCCCGTAGTGCCAGTGCAGACGATATCCGCAAGGCTTATCGCAAGTTGGCGCTGCAATACCACCCCGATCGCAATCCCGGGAACAAGCAGGCGGAAGAGCGCTTCAAGGAAATCAACGAAGCCTATCAGGTGTTGAGCGACTCGCAGAAGCGTGCCCGTTACGACCAGTTGGGCAGCGCCTACTCCAACTGGCAGCAACGCGGCGGGACACCCAACGATTTCGACTGGAGCCAGTGGTTTGGCGGCAGGCCCGGCGGTGGGGCGCGCGTTGAGTACGGCGAGGTTGGCGATCTGTTTTCGGAGTTCTTTAACACCGTTTTTGGCGGAACGGGAGCCGCTGCCGGATACGGGGCGCGCTCACATGCTCCGCAGGCTTATGAACAGCCAGTGGAAATCAGCCTGAAGGAAGCTTATGAGGGCGCCACCCGGCAGCTTTCCACGGGAAGCCGCAAAGTCAAAGTGCGGATCCCGGCCGGGGTGCGGACTGGTTCCAAAGTACGTGTGGCAGGCGCGGGGCCGGAAGGACTCGATCTGTATTTGGTGGTGGATGTCAGTGAAGATAAACAGTTTGAACGTCAAGGCAACGACTTGCATACCACGGCTACTGTTGATGTGTTTACAGCAACCCTGGGCGGAGAAGCAGAGGTGGAGACAATGACCGGCAAGGTCAAGCTGAGTATCCCGCCAGGCACGCAGCCGGAACAGGTATTTCGTATTGCCGGACGTGGAATGCCGCAGTTGAAAAATCCGAATGCAAAGGGTGATTTGTTTGTGCGCTTGAAAGTACAGGTTCCGCGTTATCTATCGCCAAAGCAGAGAGAGTTGTTGGAAGAGGCTGCCAAGATCAAATTTTAGCGCCTGGATTTCCAAAAGGAGCATGATGAGAACCAAACGTATCATAATTGTTTTATCGGTGCTGGCATTGGCAGTCCTAGCCTGTCAGAGCACAGGCTTGACACCGATTGCCCCGCCTACCGCACCTGCTGCCCAGGTCGTACAGCCACAGGCCAATGGGGCCGCGCCGGCCAACAACAACCCGGCTGCCCAACAGGACACTTTGACAGCCTTGTATAACAACGTCAGCGCCGGGATTGTCGCCATCCAGGTCACTACGGCCCAGGGCGGCGCACTCGGCTCCGGCTTCGTTTTTGACACCCAGGGCCATATCGTGACCAACTTCCACGTGGTGGATGGCGCCACCAAACTGGAAGTAGATTTCATGTCCGGTTACAAGGCTTATGGAACAGTCGTAGGCACAGACCTGGATTCCGACCTGGCCGTCGTCAAAGTGGACGCCCCGGCGAGTGAATTGCATCCTGTTCCGTTGGGCGATTCAAGCGCTTTGCAAGTTGGACAGACAGTGGTGGCCATTGGAAATCCCTTCGGCCTGAACGGGACCATGACGGTCGGCATCATTTCTGCGTTGGGCCGCACGCTCGATTCGGCGCATACGACGCCTGATGGCAATGTCTTTACTGCAGGTGATCTCCTTCAGACCGATGCGGCCATCAACCCCGGCAATTCAGGAGGTCCGCTTTTCAATCTTAACGGTGAGGTGATCGGCGTCAACCGCGCCATCCGCACTACGAATTACACCAGCACGGGCGAGCCGGTCAACTCAGGCATTGGCTTTGCCATCGCGGTCAACGTGGTCAAGCGCGTGGTGCCGGTGTTGATCCAGAATGGCAAATATGATTACCCCTACCTGGGAATTTCGTCCCTGCCCGATCTCGACCTGCCGACCATCGAAGCGCTCGGCTTGAAATCCTATACCGGCGCATATGTGACCAACGTGGTCCCCAACGGCCCGGCGGATAAGGCCGGCATCAAGGCGGGCGACCAGCCCACCAGCATCCAGAACCTGAATGCGGGCGGCGACCTGATCGTGGCCATTGATGGCAAACCGGTCCGCCGCTTCGACGAGCTGCTGGCTTATCTGATTGACAACAAGTCACCCGGCGATAGCGTTGTCCTGACTGTAATGCGCGGCGACCAGAAGGTGGATGTCACCGTCACGCTGGACAAACGCCCCAGCTAACCGATACCGGGAAAGGATTAGAAAAACGGGCGAGGTCAAAAACCTCGCCCGAAACATTTAACCGAAGCGTTCTTCGCGCCATATGTCGGCCCGGTTATGATAGCCCGCCTGTTCCCAGAAACCGCGCCGGTCGCGCGGCATGAACTCTATGGAACGCAACCACTTGGCGCCCTTCCAAAAATAAGGAGTCTCCAGCTTGTCGCGGCTGGGGATGAATCCCACCACGCCGCGCAACGGATAGCCATGGTCCGGGGTGATCGGCTCGCCATTGAGATGGGTAGCCATCAGGAAATTATCCTGCAACGCGACTTCCAATGACAGGTTGACAGTAAATCCATACTCAGCATGCTGCATCACATGTGTGGCATTCGGCTTGATCTTGATCAAGCCATTCTCCACCAGGCTCTTGACCGAGACTCCCTCCCAGACCGTGTCGAACTTGCTCCAGCGCGTCACGCAATGGATATCCATTTTGATCTTTGTGCGCGGCAGTTGGTTGAATTCGTCCCACGTCCAGCGCTTTTCTTCATCCACTTCGCCCCATACCCGGAAGTCCCACGTGGCGGGGTTGAAGGGCGGCACCGGGCCATAATGCAATACCGGGAACTTGAGCGTGAGCGACTGGCCAGGCGGCAGCCGTCCCTCCTTGCAGACTCGGTCTTCTTCCTTGCGGCGGTCGGGACCTTCGAATGAAAACATAATGTGCTCCTTCCTAAAATTATAACAAACAATAGCATGGCATAGACCAGATGCGCCATTCGAGAATTACCCCTCCAATCCTTACGTTTTGATTAAATTCCGGGCTGGTATCAGCTTGACGACTTGCAAGGCATCATCCGGACTTATCGTGAAGTTATCGCCTCACATTCGGACAAATTGGTGGTTGGCAACAAGACAAAGTAATTCTATAATTATCCCTGTTTGCATACTTCGCTGCCATGTTATTGGAGGAATGATGAAAAAGAGTGGTTGGAAAGCACGTCTTTCTTACGCCTTTGATAATACCCTTTCACGCGGCCCTGGCGCCCTGATCGTTTGGCTGGGGCTGGCAACTTTGATTCTCATTGTCATTGCCATCGTGATTATTGAAATAGGCAGGGGTGTGCCAAATGGCGCCACCTTCGTAGACGTACTCTGGGATGTAGTCTACCAGGCCCTGACGCCCAATCCGGTTGACCCAACTTCGTTCCCGCCTTTATTTATGGTGGTGACCTTCATCGTCACTCTTGGCAGCCTGTTCCTGGTCAGTATTTTGATCGGCATCCTGAGCAACGAGATCGAAGGCCGCGTGGACGCTTTGCGGCGCGGCCGCTCCCAGGTGATCGAGGAAAACCATACGCTCATCCTTGGCTGGTCGCCACAGATATTTACAATCATTTCTGAGATTGTCGAAGCCAACTTGAATCGCAAAGAGGGCGCAGTGATCGCCATTCTGGCCGACCAGGATAAGGTCGAGATGGAAAATGCGGTCCGCGAACGTATCCCAAACGCCAAAAACACCAAAATCATTTGTCGCCGCGGCAGCCCCCTGGACTTGACCGACCTCGAGATCGTCAGCCCGCATGCGGCGCGTTCGATCATTGTTTTGCCGGAAGGCAATGACCCTGATGCGAACGTCATCAAGGCCGTGCTGGCAATTACCAACAACCCCCAGCGCCGCCAGGAACCCTATACCATCGTCACGCAAACCCCCAGTCCCAAGACCCTCGATGTAGTGCCGATGATCGGCCAGCGCGACCCCGTCAGCGGCCAGAGCCTGAAGGTCGACGAGCCGGTCCTGGTGCGCGTCCACTCCGAGTGCCTGACCGGCGACGCGCTGGGCTCGCTGCGCTGCGACTGCGGCGCCCA
>JAKANW010000302.1 GCA_021823555.1 Chloroflexota bacterium | reverse complement strand
GCGTTGTTAGACGTTTTGGCTGGTTGCCACCATGCCTTCGCTGTTCCATTTGTTTTTGCTCGTGGGATTCATCTCGACTTACTCCTTGGTGACTAATTCGGCAATGCGCACCTCGGGCCGCTTCGCTCCCGGATTTTTGGTCTGCACCTCGATCAGCAAACGGACCGGTTGTTCGAATTGCATTTTGGGCTTGAACGGCTTGCCGCCCTTGCCCTGTGCGATGATTTCCCCTTTCGGGCAGAGGTGTGTGGCTGGGTCGCGATATTGATAGAGCGCGGTGCGTTCGTCCCAACTGGCTTGGACCGCGTTTTCCAGCGCCTCGGCCTGACGTTTGACCAGCTCGGCTTCCGACTTGCGCCCAAGGTGCTCGGCCATCAAAATGAGGCAGCCGGCTTCACGCGCCAGCATGGCGTAGAGGCTGGGCGCTTCGACAGCGGAAACATCCAGCCCTTGTGACCAGGGATTCCACGTATCAAAGAGCGGATTGTCCTCCCAGCCGGTTTGCAGGGGGTGATCCCATTCGGGCAGGCCGTCGCGGTTGCGGTTGTGCGCGGGCGAGAACCAGTTCCAAAAGAATTTCAGTAGTTTGGGGAAAGACTCGGCCAGGAAGGTTTCATCTTTGCTGGACTGATAAATTTCCCAGGCGAGTGAGGCCAACAGCGGCGTGGCTAACATTTTGCCGCGTTGACCGGCCAGGCCGGGGCGCAGATCGATCGAACCATCCTCGTCTTGCGCCGCCAGGAAATTGGTCAGCAGGCCGTGTGTGAGTTGTGGCGCGCCGGGCAGCAGACTGGCGAGGTAATACGCTTCGAGCGGACTCTGCCCAGCCCAGGCGTGGGGGTAATCACTGCCATCACCTTTGCGGGAGTAACCGTCGTCGGGTTGACGCGATGACACGAAGGATGGATGGGGTAGATGTTCAGTGGCCGGAAAGAATAAACGCAAGGCCTCTTTTTGTGTGAACGCAAGGGCCGCGTCCCAATCGGGGTCGCCGGTTTGAATGTCGAAAGTCTCGGCCTCATCTGTCATTGCGAGGCGTGCCCGTTCCGCATCCCAGGGACGCGCGGTGATGCGGCGCGCCAGCTCGAAAGAGGCGTTGGATGTGTCGAGCGCGGCCTGTGCCCAGGTGACTTGGCGCGCTGCACCGGGGGTGAGGTCCAGGTCAACGCTGAGGGCGGGATACGGTCCACTCCCCACAACCGGCCCATCCGTCATGAAGAGAAGCGGGGCGAGGCCGTCCGTAGAGGCGGTCAGCACGTTGACCAGTTGAATCTGGGCAGGTGCGAATGCCTGTCCGTTCAATGGGATCAAAACCGCGCACAGTTCAAGACGGATGTTGCGCGTCTCTGCCGCTCGGTTGGCAAAGGTGAAACGTCCTGTTGCGGATTGTGAGGTGGGAATCCAATATTCGGCAGTGACATCGAGGTTTTCGAGCGGGGCGAAATTGAGTTCGAGAAAGTTGGGAAAAATTTGCCGCAGGCGCGGCGGTGTGGAAAATTTGAATGGGTCGCTTGCGTTGAGGCGGCCTTCGCTAAAACGCGGAAAGATGCGCATGGTGCGGGCGCGCAGCCCGTAGGTGGTGCGCAGCGAAAGGGTGGGCGGTTCGCCTGAGCCGAGTTCCAATTCCCAAGTGTGATCGTTGAGATAATCTGTGCCGCCCAAGCGAGCGTCGGCGGAGAGGTTGAGTTGAAGCGGGTCGCCGGGAGCGAGGTTCCATGTGCGCATGGCTGTATTGTAGCAGAAGGTATAATTTAGTCACATAGTCGAACGGTCGAAGTCGAAGTCAGGTTATGCTGCTAAAAATCAAGTGACGAAACGACCATGCGGCCACGCACTAAAGGACAAGGAGAGTACCATGCCAGGAATGTATTTCGAGGAATTTTCGGTTGGGCAGAAGATCAGCACGGTCGGACGCACCGTGGCCGAGAGCGATATTATGACCTTTGCCGGACTGACGGGCGATTACAACCAAATTCACACCGACGCGCATTTTGCGGCCGGTACGCAGTTTGGTCAGCGCATCGCGCACGGGTTGTTGGGCATGTCTATCAGCGTCGGTTTGCTGATGCGCACGGGCGTGCTCGAGGGCACAGTAATCGCCTTCCGCGAAATTCACGAATGGAAATTCATCAAGCCGGTGTTCATTGGCGACACGCTGCACGCCGAAATGGAAGTCAAGGAAAAGAAGTCCATGCCGCGCATTGGCGGCGGATTGGCAAGCGTGGAAGTGGCAGTGTCGAATCAAAAAGATGAAGTGCTGATGAAGGGAACCCTGTCCCTGCTGATTGCGTCTAAACCTGCGTAAGGGCACAGTAGCGCATAAGAGGCGTAGACCGTAATTTTTTTGACTGTGCCCCTACGGGAACCAAAATGACAGATAATGATGCTGAACGAGAACGAATCCGGCGACTGCTCCGCTCCGAAGAGGAAACCAGCAACGAGATCACGCCTCATCACGTGACCAACGAACCGCCGCGCGTCTACACCGAGCCGCTCTCCCGCCCTGCGCTGGACGCAGACAACATGCCCCTGCCGCGCCGCGTGGACGAAGTGGATATCGGCGGAACGCGCGTCACGCCAGCCATACGCGAACGTTCGACCGGCCCGACGCGCCAATCGTCATCCGCGCCGCGACCCGCTCCGTCGGTCTCGGCTCCGGCGCACCGGCCGCAAATTTCCTTCGACATGCGCCGCGCTCTGGGCTGTTTTTTATATTCCATGATTGGCGTGTTCTTCGCGCTCGTGGTGCTGGCGTTGATCGGCATCTCGATCGCGGTTTACGGCTATTATTCCATTGCGCGCACCCTGCCGAGCGTGGAGGGATTGCAGGCGCGCGCTTCCACTTTCGAAACGACGCGTATTCTCGACCGCAACGGAAATGTTCTCTACGAGATTCTCGATCCCAACGCGGGACGCCGCACTTATGTGCCGCTCGATAAAATCTCGCCCAATGTGATCGCGGCCACCATCGCCACTGAAGACAAAGATTTTTACAATCATCCCGGTTTTGACGTGTTGTCCATTGTCCGTGCCCTGTGGGATAACTATCGCACTGGCGGGGAAGGCGGTGGTGCTTCCACGATCACGCAGCAACTGGCGCGGGCTTTGCTGCTCACGCCGGAAGAGCGCGCCCAGCGCACCTACACGCGAAAAGCGCGTGAGATCATCCTGGCGGCGGAAATCACGCGTCGTTACAGCAAAGACCAGATTCTTGAGTTGTATCTCAACGAAATCTATTACGGCAACCTGGCCTACGGAATCGAAGCCGCCTCGGAAACCTACTTTCACACCACCGCTGATAAATTGACCCTGGCACAGGCGGCCTTTTTGGCGGGCCTGCCGCAATCTCCCTCGGTGTACGATATTTATTCCAACCGCGATACGACGCTGGCACGCGACGAACAAGTGCTGGTGCTGATGTTCACGCTCAGCCAGGAACGCAACTGCATCACGGTGAGCAACAGTCCCAGCCCAGTGTGCGTGAACGCCTCGAATGCCACGCAGGCCGCAGACGAGATTCGCAACTACAACTTCACCCCGCCTGAGATCAATATGCGCTACCCGCACTGGGTCAACTATGTGCGTAGCGTGCTGGAACAAAAATACGATGCTCAGACGATCTATCGTTCGGGCTTTAACGTGTACACCACGCTCGACCCGACGTTGCAGGACGCGGCGCAGAGTATCGTCACGAACCAGGTGGCCGGCCTGGCAGACAAGAACGCACACAATGGCGCGCTGGTCGCCATCCAGCCGTCCACGGGCGAGATTCTTGCCATGGTCGGCTCGGCGGATTTTAATGATGCTTCGATCTCGGGCCAGATTAACATGGCGATCAGCGAAACGCGCCAACCCGGCTCATCAATCAAGCCGGTCACGTATGTGGCGGCCTTCGAAAAAGGCTGGACGCCTGCTACGCTCCTTTGGGATGTGCCAAGTGAATTTCCGCCTTCTGGCCTGCCCAACGATACGCGCCCGCCGTATATTCCCACCGACTACGATGGCAAATACCACGGGGCGGTTACCGTGCGCGTGGCGCTGGCAAATTCGTTCAACATTCCCGCGGTCAAAGCCCTGCAATTCGTTGGCGTGTACGATGATCCAGCCACGCCGCAAAAGGACGGGATGATTGCCATGGCAGAGCGTCTCGGCATCACCTCGTTAACTCAGCCCGACTACGGTCTCGCCCTCACGTTGGGCGGCGGCGAAGTCAGCTTACTTGAGATGACCTCCGCCTTCTCGGTCTTCGCGGATGGTGGCAAGCGCGTCCCGCCGGTTGCCATTTTGCGCATCACCGATTACCAGGGCAACATTATTGAGGAATACAAGCCTCCGGCGGGCGACCAGGTGATTCGGCCGGAACACGCCTACCTCATTTCCTCGATTCTTTCGGACAACCAGGCGCGTTCATGGATGTTTGGTCCCAACTCCGTTTTGAATCTGCCCTTCCCGGCCGCCGTCAAGACCGGCACCTCCGGCACGCCGCACGGCGAAGGTCAGGGATACATCTACGACAACTGGACATTGGGATATACACCCGATCTCGTTACCGGGGTCTGGATCGGCAACGCAGATTACAGCCCGATGATCAACACTACCGGCTCTACTGGCGCAGCGCCGATCTGGTCGCAGTTCATGCAATTCGCCGAGCCGATTGTCAGCGGCGGAAATCCCACGCCATTTGTCCCACCGCCGGGAATCATCGAAAAGGTCGTGTGTTCCGTATCTGGTGCGGAACCGTCGCAGTGGTGCAAAGGCGGCGAATATCGCGAAGTCTTCGCCGCGGACCAGCCGCCGCTTCCGGCCAGCAAGGACCTGTTTGGCAAAATCACGATCGACACGTGGACCCAACTGGAAGCCTCGCCCGATTGCAACGATTTCACTGATACGACCATGGCTATGCGCGTGAGTGATCCCTGGGCGCGCAAATGGCTTGGCACGCGTGATGGCAAGAGCTGGTTGAAT
>JAKANW010000301.1 GCA_021823555.1 Chloroflexota bacterium | reverse complement strand
CAGCACCTCCGCCACCGACCCCTGCCCAATGATGAACTCCTCCCCCACCCCGTTCTTGTCCGCGTTCTCGCGCGAGTTGCGGACGGACTCGATGTCAATGTCCACGCCGAGGGCGGAGGTCGCGCCGAGTTTGAGCGCGGCAATGGAGAGGATGCCGGAGCCACAGCCGATGTCAATAACTCGATATTCGCCATTCGAATTTCGGGCATCGAGCATCGCTTTCTCGATCAACTCCAAACACAACTGCGTGGTCGGATGCGTGCCTGTGCCGAAGGCCATGCCCGGGTCTATCTTGATCGGGATACGTTTCGGCTCGGGTGAATCCATCCACGCGGGGACGATCATCAAGCGTTTGCCGATCGGGATGGGCTTGTAATTTTCCTTCCAGGCTTCCATCCAGTTTTGGTCGGCGATCTGTTTATACGTTGGCGCAGGGACAGGCTGGATCATGCCGAGAAAGTACAATGCCTCTTCGAGTTTCTGGCGCGTCTCTTCGATTTGGTTATTGACCTCCAGATACGCGCGCACGTTGACGGGCCCCACCGCGCCGCCCTCGTCTTCCTCGTCATTGAATTGGATCGCGGTGCTTTCGGTCACAACGCCATTCGGCGCGAAGCGCGCCAGCACGTCCGCAACCGCTTCCGCGAGTTCGCCGTCTACGAGCAGGGAAACTTCCAACCAATTCATTTTTTATCTGCCTTGTAAAATCGAATTTGCGCCTTTTCCATCGTGACCAAACCCGCCCCAAGGTGCGGCTCGATCCATTCCAGAAATTGATTCAGCCTTTCCTGCGTGTCCACGATCTCGACCACGATGGGCAGGTCTTCTGAGAGCGTGTCGAAGCGAAAGGTTTGAATCTTGCGCGTGTTCGCGCCGAAGCCCATCATCCCGCGCAGGACGGTCGCGCCAGCCAGCCCCTGCTCGCGCGCCTGTAAAACGATCCACTCGTAGAGCGGCTTGTGTTCAACCTTGTCTGCTTCGCCGATGAAGATGCGGAGCAGGGAACCTTCTTGTGGGAGTTGCATGGCATTCTCCTTTTGAAGTGCGACGGCTTGCCGTCGCACAAGCGGGAGCAAGTTCCCGCGCTCTAAAATTATTTCCAAATCCAAAATGCGACCGCGCGCCCCAGCCATACGAGGGCAAGACCGAGGATGACGTTGGCGCCGGCATTCAGCAGGGCGTTGAGCGTCTCCCCCGCGCGGAGCAGGTTCAGCGTGTCATTGCCGAACGAAGAAAAGGTTGTGAACCCGCCAAGAACGCCGATGAAAACCAGCGCCCGCGTCTCAGGCGTAAAAACACCGCGCGCCTCTGCCAATTGGCTGAGAAACCCGATCACGAAACAACCGATGAGGTTAACAGACAGCGTGCCGTAGGGAAAGTCCACACTTCGGCTCGCGGACTGAATCCACGTGCCGAGCAGATAACGAGAGACCGATCCAACCGCGCCGCCAAGGGCGACGAGGGCGATGGAAAAGGGGGAAGGCATTGTATTTTACAGGATTATCCTAATAAGGCTTTTGAGTCTTTCTGACAGACCGCCAGCGGCGCTCCGTTTTCTTTCGACAACAGTGGGGCTTGACGCGGCAATTCCCCAATTCATTTCACGTTCTGTATGAATTCGTCCGCTGAAACTCTGGCGTGTTTGAGTATGCTGCGTAAAGTTCCAGGCGCAACTCCGCCATGTAAAGGCACAACACAACTACCTTCCCTTCCGGAGTGATTTGCTTCATTACAACGTGGCTTCCGCGTTGATAGGTTCGAACGAATCCCAAGCCGCTCCAATGTGTAAAAAATTTCCTTGCCCGACATACGCGACAAATCAGGCATAAGTCGCGACTCCAAACGCTGCCGGTAATGGATGGATAGTCTCTGGCGCAGGAAATTCTTCCAGATAGAGTTCCGTCGCTTCTTCGATGGCCTTCCCTTGACTCGCCGTTCCGGCTCCCGGGCAATCCGCCACGTACCAGTCATCTTCCTTGTGAATTACTGTGTGAATTACTGTTGTAAATGTCCGTGTCATGGTTGCTCTTCTGTGCCCTGCCAGATTATACCGCTTGAAACAAGCCGTTTGATCCATTCTCAGCGCTTCACGAAAGCGCGTATTTGGCGGTCTCTACCGCCGAATTTGCGTGCTCCGCGAAGAGCGCAGATTACGCGTGGTTTTCGTGATCTACTGATTCTTTCTCCGCGGACAATCCCCCACTCGAATTTTCGATAAGTGTGTTTGAACAGCAGAACGCGCCTACCCTCATCGAACATCATTGCCGCCACCGCCACACGGAATCTCGGCCTCACGATGCGGGCGGCAAGGATGTGCGTCCACAGAGGAAACTTTTGCCAAAAGCGAAGGAGGAACCGAATCATTTATTTTCACACATCGTAGTCATCATAAACCACCGCCTCTTGTTTTCCCATAAAACCATCTTTCACCCGCATCCTGTCCATTCCGTGCATTTCCAAGTCATCGGTCTCTGCAAAGGAGAAAAAGCCAAACGAACTTGCTTCATCATTGACCGTCAAATTCCCATCAACGATCTCGGCTTCAAAATGCAAGTTGACAGCCTGCCATTTATTCCCATCGGGATATGTCAGCAAACGGTGCGGTGATGTGTAAATACTCAACAGCCTCTTAACGCTGACTTTTAGTCCTGTTTCCTCAAAAACCTCGCGCTCACAGGCTTCCGAAAAATTTTCTCCCGGCATCATCCCGCCGCCAGGAACAGCCCATTTGCCATCATCCGCTCTTTGAATGAGCAAGACTTTCTCCCGCTTTGAATCGAAGACAAACGCCGAACAACCAATGCCCAACTGTCCATCTTTTCCAATTCGGTCTCCAGAAATCACTTTGACCATGCGTGAGATTATAACAAAGCGAGCGGACTTTCGTCCGCTCACTGAAAACTAATCACTGATGACTGATGACTGCTCTCTACTCTCTGTTCTCTACCCCCCAAACGCGTCATTCAACCAGTCAATAAACCCCTTCTCCTTCGGCTTGACCTGCGTGCCGAGCGTCTCGGCCAGCTTTTCCATCAATTCGCGTTGTTCCTTGCTCAACTTGGATGGCACTTCCACGTTGACGATCACCAACTGGTCGCCGCGGCCGCTTCGATGCAGGTGCGGGACGCCTTTGCCGCGCATGTGGAAAATTTTTCCCGGCTGAGTCCCGGCAGGGATGTGCAACTTCTCATCGCCGTCAATCGTCGGGACTTTGATGTCTGCGCCCAAGGCGGCCTGCGCGATGTTGATGTCGAGGTTGAGCAGGATATCGTTCTCGCGGCGCTTGAAATATTTGTGCGGCTGAACGTTCAGCACGAGGAACAAACTTCCGTTCGGCCCGCCGAAGACTCCCGGTCCGCCCTCGCCCGCCAAACGGATCTGGGTCCCATGATCCACACCCGCGGGAATCTGCACTTTTTTCTTGATCTTCTTGTGTTCCAGCCCGCCGCCGCGACAGGTCTTGCACGGCGATGAAATAATTTCTCCGCGCCCGCCACAGGCCGGGCAGGTTGCGGTCTGCACCATTGAGCCGAGGAAGGTCTGGCGCACCTGGCGCACCTCGCCCTGTCCCTGGCAGGTGGCGCATTTGACGGGCGTCGTCCCCGGTTCCGCGCCCGAGCCGCCGCACGTCGAGCAGGTTTCGTCGCGCGAGAACTCGATCTCCTTCTCCACGCCAAAGACAGCCTCCTCGAACTTGAGCGAGACCTCCATCTGCAAGTCACGTCCGCGACGGGGGGATTTGCGCCCGCCGCGCCGCCCGGTCGAGAATCCAAATTGACCGAACAGTTCCTCGAAGATGTCGCCGAAGTCCGCGGTGTAATCGTGGAATCCGCCGCCCATGTTGCCAAGGCCTTCCTTGCCAAAGCGGTCATAGCGGGCGCGCTTCTCCGCGTCCGATAAAACGCCGTAGGCCTCGTTGATCTCTTTGAATTTCTCCTCGGCATCCGGTTCCTTGTTCACGTCGGGATGAAACTGGCGCGCAAGTTTACGGAACGCGCCTTTGATCTCGTCTTCCGACGCGTTCCGATGGACACCGAGAACTTCGTAATAATCGCGGTTGGACATAACCATTCCCGTAGAGACGTCGCAACGCAACGTCCCCACAAATCTATTCCTTCACCTCGCCATCCACCACATCCGGCCCCGCGTCGGTTTGACCCGCTTGCGGATCGCCCGCCTGCGGCTGTTGATAGACGCTCGCGCCGATCTTCTGGATGACCTGCCCGAGCGCTTCGGTCGCCGACTGGATGGCGGGCACATCGTCGCCTTCCGCCGCCTTCTTCACAGCGGCCGACTTCGCCTCGATCTCGGACTTCACATCTGCCGGAACCTTGTCGCCAAATTCCTTCAAGGCCTTCTCCGCGGTGTAGACCGCGTTATCCGCCTGATTGCGCGCTTCGATCAAATCCTTGCGCTTGCGGTCGTCTTCGGCGTGCGCTTCCGCATCCTTGCGCATCTTTTCCACTTCTGATTCGCTCAGGCCCGATGAAGCCGTGATGGTGATATGTTGCGAGCGTCCGGTGGCTTTGTCCTTCGCCGTGACTTTCAAAATGCCGTTGGCGTCAATGTCAAACGTGACTTCGATCTGCGGCACGCCGCGCGGCGCGGGCGGGATTCCATCGAGGATGAATTTGCCCAGCGACTTGTTGTCCGCGGCCATCGGGCGTTCGCCCTGCAGAACGTGAATCTCCACTTGAGTCTGACTGTCCGATGCGGTGGAGAACACCTGGGACTTGCGCGTGGGGATGGTTGTGTTGCGTTCGATCTGCGGAGTGGCGACCCCGCCCCACGTCTCGATGGAGAGCGTGAGGGGGGTGACATCCAGCAGGAGGATGTCCTTCACTTCGCCGCCCAGCACGCCGGCCTGGATCGCCGCGCCGATCGCGACGACTTCATCGGGATTGACGCCCTTGTGCGGTTCCTTGCCGAAGAATTTGCGGACGACTTCCTGCACTGCGGGCATGCGCGTCAT
>JAKANW010000300.1 GCA_021823555.1 Chloroflexota bacterium | reverse complement strand
TGTCCTTGAAAAATTTCCGTTACATGGTCGAAATCATCCATCCCTTGCTGGCCGATTATCCCGAAACGCATTTCAAAAGTATGCACGATTATCAGGGCGCGATGGGCAACGTCCATGACATTGAAACGTTTCTCAACACCTTGTCCGGCTTTGCGAAGAAGAGCGCCGCTCCTTTCGACCTCGAGCCTGTTCGCCGTTTTTACGAGCAGCGCCACGCCGAACTGGTCACGGCCTACCTCGAGAACAAAACTGATCTCAACCACTTCTGGCGGCCCGCGCCAGGCCAACCCTTCCCCTGGGAGAAAAGCCATGATTCTGTACATTATCCGTCACGCCATCGCCGTGCAAGCGGGGACGCCCGGTTACGAAGAAGACAGCCAGCGCCCATTGACCCAAAAGGGACGCAGGAAGATGCGCAAGATCGCACAAGGGCTGAAGGAACTGGAAGTGCAGATCAATCTGATCCTGACCAGCCCTTACCTGCGCGCCGTGCAGACGGCCCGGGTGGTGGGGAAGAAATTTGACCTGGACAAAGAAAAAATCATCGCGACAGATCACCTTACCCCGGCAGGATATGCCGACCAGTTGATCGCTGAGATCAATGAAAAATATGCCGATGCCCAGAATATCGCCCTGGTTGGACACGAACCCTATCTGACCAAACTCTTGTCGGTGTTGCTCAATGGCGACCCAAATATTGCGATCACCCTCAAAAAAGGCGGCGTTTGCCGCCTTTCCTTGGAAAGCCTTCAATACGCCCGCTGTGCTGCATTGGATTGGCTACTTTCTCCTGCCCAATTGGTTGAAATCGGTGAATCAAGCTAAAAGAGTGCATGGTTGCTAACACACAGGACATCCGTTAGAATTTGATTATGGACCAGGAAACGACGACTCTCCCACCCAGCCTTTTCATCAACCGTGAACTCAGCCTGCTTGAATTTCAGCGCCGTGTTCTGGAAGAAGCCCAGGACGAGGCCAATCCCCTGCTTGAACGGGTCAAATTTCTCGCCATCTTCGGATCGAACATGGACGAGTTTTTCATGGTGCGCGTCTCAGGCATCCGCAAACAGGTCGAAGCGCGCATCACCGAAATCTCAGCCGATGGCCTGACGCCACGTGACCAATTGGCCGCCATCCGCAATCTTTCCATTGAACTTTACGAAAAGGCGCATCAATATTTCCATCGTAAACTTATGCCCAAACTGGACAAAGCAGGGATTCACATTTTGGGCTATCACCGCCTGAATAAAACCCAAAAAGAAAAAGTGGATACCTATTTCCGGGAAGTTATACACCCCGTTCTCACTCCCCTGGCGCTTGATCCCGGCCATCCCTTTCCCCACATTTCCAACCTGAGTCTCAACCTGGCCATCGTGATCCGCGATCCAAGAGGCAACGAAAGGTTTGCCCGTCTCAAAGTACCGGATACCCTGCCGCGTCTCGTGCCCATCAAACGTTCCTCGGGAGCCACCCGCAAAGATGGCACCATTGCGCGGCATCATTATTTCGTCTGGCTCGAACAGGTCATCACAGCCAATATCGGCTTGCTCTTCCCTGGCATGGAAGTGGTTTCGGTCCATCCGTTCCGCATCATCCGTGATGCCGATATCGAGATCCAGGAGATCGAAGCCGATGACCTGCTGGAGACCATGCAGGAAAACATCCGCCGCAGAAAATTTGGCTCCGTTGTGCAGGTCTGCATCTATGAGGCCATGCCCAACGACATCCGTGAAATACTGGTGGAAAATCTTGAGATCAAACCCAGCGACCTGTTTGTCCAAACCAACCCGCTCGGCCTGGCAGGGTTATGGCAGCTCTACAACAACGTGGAGCGCCACGACTTGAAATACCCCCCATATATCCCGCGCATTGTGAACCAGTTTAAACATATCACCATGACAGAGGACATTTTTGCTGCCATCCGTCAGGAAAATATCCTGATCCATCATCCGTACGACTCCTTCTCCTCCGTGATTGACTTCCTGAACGCTTCTGCGCGGGACCCGCAGGTGCTCGCCATTAAACAGACTCTCTACCGCGTGGGACGCAATTCCCCAGTGGTCGAAGCCCTGCTCGAAGCCTCGGAGCGCGGCAAACAGGTGGCCGTGCTGGTCGAGCTTAAGGCCCGTTTCGACGAAGAAAGCAACATCGGCTGGGCGCGCAAACTGGAACAGGCGGGCGTACATGTTGTATACGGCGTGGTGGGATTGAAGACCCACTGCAAGATTGGAATGGCGGTACGCCAGGAGGGAGACGGGATCCGCCGCTACGTTCACCTGGCGACCGGGAATTACAACCATGTCACTTCCAATATCTACGAGGACATTGGTTTGTTCACCTGCGACGAGGCAATTGGCGCGGATGCAACTGATCTTTTCAATTTCCTGACGGGATATTCCACCCAGCAGGAGTATCGTAAACTGCTGGTTGCCCCCGTTAATCTGCGAGCCAGACTGGAAACCCTGATCCAGCGGGAAATGGAACATGCCAAAAACGGCCAGAAAGCGCGACTCATTTTCAAGGCCAATTCCATCACCGACCCGCGCATGATCCAGTTGCTGTATGAAGCCTCGCAAGCAGGCGTCAAGGTGGATTTGCTGATACGCAGCATAAGTTGTTTGCGGCCAGGGTTGAAAGACGTCAGCGAGAATATCCGCGTCAACAGCGTTGTCGGTCGTTACCTGGAACACAGCCGCATCTTCTATTTCTATAACCGGGGAAAAGAAGAAATCTATCTCGGCAGCGCCGACTTGATGGAACGCAATTTGAGCCATCGCGTCGAAGTCGTTTTCCCCGTTGAAAACCCGGCCCACATCCGCCACCTGCGCGATCACGTATTGGAGTCCTATTTCAAAGATAACGTGCGGACACGCGTGATGCACCCGAACGGCGTCTACACACGCATATCTCCCAAGAAGGATGAGGACAGGGTTGACGTGCAGGAATGGCTGATGAATAGAGCCTGGGATAAAAAATTCTGAGCCAATCCGTTCTTAACTCCTCGCGCTGAGCGGAGGGACGGTGTTCTCCCGTCCCGCAGTCGAAGCGCCTTCGGCCTGTTGAAGCCCGACCACCTTGGAAACGTGTCCTGCGACTACGCTCAGGACGGAGTATCGCGCTGATAAAACAACAGGAGCAAGGATGAGCCTTGCTCCTGTTGTTTTACTGCTAAAGTCAATGAACTATTTCGCCGCGAAGCGCGCCGCCACCGCGTCCCAGTTGACTACATTCCACCAGGCGCTCACATAATCAGCGCGGCGGTTCTGGTAGTTCAGGTAGTAGGCATGTTACCACACATCAACTCCCAGGATCGGGGTCAAGCCGTCCGAGAGCGGGTTATCCTGGTTCGGCGTGGAAACGACCGCCAAACCGCTGCCCTTCTTCACCAGCCAGGCCCAACCTGAACCAAAACGTCCATTGGCCGATTTGGTCAATTCCTCTTTGAAGGCATCGAACGAACCAAAGGCTGCATCAATGGCCTTGGCCAAGTCACCCTTCGGCGCGCCGCCCTTTTTGGGTCCCATGATCTCCCAGAACATCGAATGATTCCACGTCCCGCCGCCATGGTTGCGAACGACCGTGCGCACATCTTCGGGGACAGCATTCAAATCCCCCAGCAGGCTTTCGAGCGACTTCTTTGCCAGTTCAGGATGTTTGTCCAGCGCCCCATTCAGGTTGGTAATGTAAGCCTGGTGGTGCTTGGTATGATGGATTTCCATCGTGCGGGCGTCAATATACGGTTCCAGTGCATCATACGCGTATGGGAGTTTCGGAAGTTCGTATGCCATTTTTCTCTCCTTTTTGAGTTGGCCTCTACATAAGCTGATATTTAAGATATTTATCATGAAAATTGTATTACTTGATGGGATGAATGTCAAGGCGATTTTAAAAATTCTGATATTTCGCTTATACTCGGTGGGACAATTATGGATCAACCAAGCGTTCACATCACTCACTCTACAACCCCGCTCAGGATCAGCCTCAGCCTGCTGACCGCTATCGCGGCCGTCTCCACCGCCTCGATTTTGATCCGTTTCGCGCAAACCGACGCGCCCTCCCTGGTCATTGCCGCGCTGCGCATCACTTTCGCCAGCCTCGTGCTGGCGCCCATCGCCCTGACCCGTCACCGCGGCGAATTAAAATCCCTCACCCGGCGCGAACTTCTGCTTGGATTGCTTTCGGGGGTGTTCCTGGCCGTCCACTTTGCCACCTGGATTTCCTCCCTTGAATACACCACGGTCGCCAGTTCGGTAGTCTTTGTCAGCACCGGGCCGCTGTGGGTGGCGCTGGTCTCACCGATGATCTTGAAGGAACACTTGTCGCGGGCGGCGCTGGTCGGGTTGGGATTGGCCCTTTTAGGGGGAACCATTGTTGGCCTGTCTGACGCGTGCGTCTGGGATCACGGGTTAGTAGCCTGTCCATCCCTTTCCACTGCGTTGCATGGTCGCGCCATTTGGGGCAACTTCCTGGCTCTGATAGGCGCCTGGGCTGTGACAGGCTATCTGGTCATCGGGCGCAAGTTGCGGGCGAAGATGTCGCTCGTGCCTTATGTTTTCGTCGTATACGGAATGGCAGCCATCGTGCTGGTCGCCGTTATGTTTGCGACCGGCGAATCGCCCCTCGAGTACCAGCCCATCACCTATGGCTGGATCGTCCTGCTAGCACTCGTGCCGCAACTGATCGGCCACTCGACCTATAATTGGGCGCTGCGATATTTGCCCGCCTCCCTGGTGGCAACAGCCAACCTGGGCGAGCCGATCGGTTCGGCGATTTTGGCTTATTTCATTCTGCAAGAGACGCCCACTGCCCTCACGATCTTTGGCGGGATATTCATCCTGACCGGGATCTATCTGGCCTCCAGATACAATTCAGCATCTTGAGGCGAAAGGAATCTCATGGACATCAAACTCCCCTCCCATCACTTCCTCGATGAACATAGCATCCCCTATGAGCGTAAATCCTTCCCGCCCACCACAGAAAAGGCGCC
>JAKANW010000299.1 GCA_021823555.1 Chloroflexota bacterium | reverse complement strand
CACTTCCGCGATCCTAAAGGATGTGGAATTACCGGCGGGCGTCAACCCCAAGCTTGCAGAATTTTCTCTCAACTTTGCCTTGCAGGAAGATCAACGCTTTGACGAGGTCGGTCCGGCCGGCCAGGTATTGTGGTGCCTGCGACGACTTGAACCTGAGGGTGTGCGCGATGTCCCGTCCTTCTTGCAATACACACCAATTGACTATGACCGCTCGGTCTTGACGCCGGAGATGCTGGCGCTCGAAGCGCAATTGGATGATGAACTGAGTCCCGTTCAGGAGTCCCGTGTACCCGGGAACCTTTCTTCGTTGACGATCAGTTTGACCTATCCGCACCTGCGCGCAGGCACCCTGCCGCTCTCGGCTCGAGCGCGTTCCCTCTTCCCAACGGCCTATGAATCACCGCGTGTCCGCTTTGCCCTGGTGGATGGCAGGAGCGGCTTGAAGATTCCGGCCTGGGTGGTACGCAACAGTGGTTACGTGTACGGGTTGCGGGAATGGTACAAGTCCCAGAGTTTGATGCCCGGCAGCCTGGTGGAAATCAAGCGCGGCGCAAAGCCAGGCGAGGTGATTATCCAGGCCAGGACGCAGCGTTCCACCAAGGATTGGGTGCGCACGCTGATGGTTGGCGCGGACGGCGGGATGGTCTTTGCCATGCTCAAGCAGCCCATCAGCGCTGAGTTCAATGACCGGATGGCGATCTTCGTGCCTGACTTTAAATTGCTCGACCCGCTGTGGGAGAAACGGCGTTCTTTTGAGGAGCTTGTGATTTCGATCATGCGTGAAATGATGAAGTTGACCCCGCAGGGCCACGTTCATGCGCAGGAACTTTACGCGGCGGTGAATCTCGTCCGGCGCGTACCGCCCGGTCCTTTGTTTGCCTTGCTGACACGTAATCCCTACAACCACGTAGGAGACTTGCATTTCCGCCTGGACGAGGAAGCATTATGACTGAAGTAAAACGTTTCAGCCTGCTCAAACCTACCATCCAGACACCCTTCCACGTTGACTTTGACTGGTGGAAGCAAAATGAGCGCGACTGGCACGTGTTCCTGCGTTCATTGCTCTGCCCTCAACATCAGGTGATCTTCGCAAATATTGACGAGGGTCAGATGATTGATTGGATTGATGCGCTGACTGCCGAGGTCAAACCTGTGGACGGGATCCAGCACGTGTTGATGAGTCATTGTGCGCTCCAGCCTGATTTCGTCAGCGAGCACACGGCTTTGGTGGAGGCGGTCTTTCGCCTGTTCCTGGCTAATGGAAACGTTCCTATGTCTGCAGAGGATCTTGCTGCCCGGTTGAACCGTCCGGCGGAGACCATCCTGCGTACCCTGGCTGGCCCGCGTGTCTATCGCGGCTTGAGACCTGTTCAATAGGTTCATCTGCCCCCGTAGCTCAATGGACAGAGCACCTGCCTTCTAAGCAGTAGGTTGTGGGTTCGAATCCCGCCGGGGGCGCTCCAATATCCTCTTCTGGGAGAGGAACATGGAATATAAAGGTAAAAAGGAGAGATGAGATTTATGGCTGCTGAAAGATTTGGGATCATCAAATTTGCCGGCAAGGATCAGACCGTCGTGGGAGATGATATTAAGGTGGGGCAGAAAGCTCCTGATTTTGTCATCCAGAAAAATGACTGGTCGCTTGCCAAGGGCTTAAAGGAAACAAAGGGAAAGGTCCGTATTATCGCTGCGGTCCCCTCCCTGGATACCGCGGTCTGTGACCGGGAAACGCGCCGTTTCAATGAAGAAGCCGCCAAACTGAGCAAGGAAATTGCCGTCCTGGTGGTGAGCATGGATTTACCTGTGGCCCAGAAACGCTGGTGCGGCGCAGCAGGCGTGGATCAGGTCATGACCTTCTCGGATGCGGTCAAGGCTGATTTCGGGAAAAAATATGGTACGTTGATGAAAGAAGTGCGCATCCTGCGCCGCTCCATTTTCATTGTGAACAAAAAAGGGATGGTCACCTATGTTGCCTACATGCCGACCAATGGCGATGAACCGAACTATGAAGAAGTTTTGGTGGCGGCCAGGGCCGCTCTTGATTAATGATGCTCTGGCGGAGTATGCGCTCCGCCCGTAAGGAGGCAAACTTATGCCAACAGTTGTTCGCAAATCGACCGTTTCTCTCACGGAAAGCCGGCGGGAGGTTTTACATGCCCTTAGCTGGCAGGTCCATTCCAGCCTTTGGAGTCCGCCGACTGACATGTACGAGACGGATGATTCCATCGTTGTACGGGTGGAGATTGCCGGGATGCGCGAAGAAGACTTTGAGGTGGCGCTGGAGAAAGATTCGCTGCTGATCAGCGGCTCGCGTCCGGACCTTCCGGAGCGGCGCGCTTACCACCAAATGGAGATCCGTTTCGGCAAATTTGCCACGGCAGTATCCCTGCCTGGTCCTGTGGATGTAGATAGCTCCTACGCTGAATATGCAGATGGTTTTTTAACGATCACGTTACCGAAAGCAAAACCAAATCAAATCAAGGTTGAATAATCACATGCCTGCCACCCGCTGGCAATCCAGCCTCAATGACCTTTTTCAATGGATCGACGAGACGGACGATGAGTTACTTGCCCTGCTCATGCCGTCTGCTTTCACGCGCTTCCAGAAGAAGGAGGTGGACCCAGCCGCTCCCGGCGAGTCTGGGAATGAGGAGCTTGCTCTCAAATATCCCAATGTATTGCCCATTCTGCCGTTGCGCGGGGTGGTGGTGTACCCGAATACCGCCGTCCCGTTGACGGTGGGGCAGCCGCGTTCGATCAAGTTGGTGGATGACGTTGTCGCCGGGGATAAGCTGGTTGGTCTGGTGGCAGCTAAAAATCCAGAATTGGAGACGCCAGGCCCGGCCGATCTCTATCGTGTGGGTACCATTGCTACGGTCCATCGCTTGTTGCGCGCGCCGGATGGGACTGTCCGCCTGCTGGTACAGGGCATGGATCGTTTCCGCCTTGGCGATTTTGTCTCCGAGGAACCATACTTAAAGGCGCACATGGAACTGGTGCCTGAGACGGTGCAGGAAGGGCTGGAGGTTGACGCGCTGGCCCGCAACGCGCGCGACCAGTTCCAGCAGATCACCCAGATGATCCCGTCGTTCCCGGAGGAACTGGCGGCTTCGATCATGTCCATTGAAGATGCCTTGCAGACGGCTTATACGATCGCCAACTTCCAGCGCATTGACTTGAAGGACGCCCAGGAAATCCTGGAACTCGACTCGGTGGTGGATAAACTCAAGAAGTTGATCGGCCTGTTGGTGCGGGAAGCGGAAGTGCTTACGCTGGGGCAAAAGATCCAGAACGAGGCGCGCGGCGAGATCGAAAAAGTGCAGCGCGAATATTTCCTGCGTGAGCAGATGAAAGCCATCCAGCGCGAGCTGGGTGAAAAGGATGAACAGACGGTTGAAGCGGACGAGTTCCGCAAAAAGATCGAAGATGCGAAGATGCCCGAAGAGGCAGATAAACAGGCGCGACACGAGTTGGACCGTTTGGCGCGCCTGCCGACCGCTGCGGCAGAGTATGGCGTCATCCGCACCTACCTGGATTGGCTGACATCCCTGCCGTGGTCGAAGCAAACGGAAGACAACCTGGATATCGCCCATGCCCGCCAGATCCTGGACAAGGATCACTACGGGTTGGAGGATGTCAAAGAACGTATTCTCGAATTCCTTGCCATTCGCAAACTGCGGCTGGATCGCAAGAACGAGACCAAGGAACCCTCCGGGGATGCCATTCGACGTGAACGCGAAGGCGTGATTTTGTGCTTTGTAGGCCCGCCCGGCGTGGGCAAGACCTCGCTGGGACAGTCTGTGTCGCGCGCCATGGGACGCAAATTTACACGCATCTCGCTGGGCGGTGTGCGCGACGAGGCCGAAATACGCGGTCATCGCCGGACATACATCGGCGCCATGCCGGGGCGCATTTTGCAAGCCCTGCGGCGGGTGGAGACGCGCAACCCGGTCTTCATGCTGGATGAAGTGGACAAGCTCACCATGGATTTCCACGGCGACCCGGCTTCGGCCTTGTTGGAAGTGCTCGACCCTGAACAAAATGCCGAGTTTCGCGATAACTACCTGGAAGTGGCATACGATCTTTCGCAGGTTTTTTTCATTACGACCGCCAATACCTTGGAAACCATCCCCGGCCCGCTGCGCGACCGCATGGAGATCATCTTCCTTTCGGGTTATACCGAAAGCGAAAAGATGGCCATCGCGCGAGGATATCTGATCCCGCGCCAGATCCGCGAGAACAGCTTGCACGAGAATGAAGTTGCCCTCACGGATGAAGCGTTGCAAAAGATCATCCGCGAATATACGCGTGAGGCCGGGGTCCGCAATCTGGAACGGAATATTGGCGCGATCTGCCGCAAGGTCGGTACGCGTATTGCTGAAGGCAAGGGAGCTGCTTTCACTATTGCGCCGAACCTGGTGGAGGAATTTCTCGATCATCCCATCTTCCTGGGGGAGGAAGAACTTAACTTGCGCACCTCCATCCCTGGGGTGGTGCCCGGTCTGGCCTGGACTTCATTTGGCGGCGAGATCCTGTATATCGAAGCCACCAATATGCCCGGCAGGCTTGGCTTCCAGATAACCGGTTCTTTGGGAAACGTGATGCAGGAGTCGGCGCGCGCCGCCCTGTCCTATGTTCGTTCAAGAGCCAGGACGCTGGGGTTGCCTGAAGACTTCTTTGAGAAGAACGATATTCACATGCACATCCCGGCCGGGGCGCAGCCTAAAGACGGCCCCTCGGCTGGCGTGACGATGGCGACAGCCCTGGTTTCGCTGGCGTCCACACGCAAAGTCAAGCCGCACCTGGGGATGACAGGCGAGATCACACTGCGAGGGCAGGTGCTGCCGATTGGTGGTGTCAAGGAAAAAGTACTGGCCGCGCACCGCAATGGGCTGCGGACAGTGATCTTGCCGCGCCGAAACGGCGTGGACCTCGATGATGTTGCCCCTGAAGTCAGGGAGTCCATGAAGTTTGTCCTGGCGGACACCA
>JAKANW010000298.1 GCA_021823555.1 Chloroflexota bacterium | reverse complement strand
CACAGGCGCAAGGTTCTGAGGTGCGGCCGCGTCGGCGCGGCGGGCGGCTACCGCTTTTTCCACGCGATCCTCCGCGGTTTCATCGTCCGCGGCGGAGGCGGTTATCTCATCCAATTTTTTGAGGAGATCCGTTCCCTTTTGCAGAAGGGAGGCGCGCTGCACCGGGTAATCTTCAGCAGGAATCTTGTTGAGTTTGAAGTCAAAGTCGAGTTCCTGCAGGGCATTGATCACGCGGTCGCGTTCGGCCATCAGGGCCGATATTTCCTGCGCTTCGGTGTTTACACTGCGTTGACGGCGATCTAAATAAGGCTGTGCCACAAAGAGTCCCACGACGATCAGCACAGCCAATACGAGAAGGAGAGAACCAATGTCCATGCCTATCCTTATTCTGCCAGCAATTTTTCGATCTGGCTTTGAATTTCCCCTACCGAGGCAAACGGCCCGATTTGCGCGTAACGCAAAACGCCGTTCTTATCGATAAAGTATGTTTCGGGTACGCCCGAAATGCGGAACAATTGTGAAACGCGCGTGCCCATGTCGGGGCCGTTGGCATAGGTGATGCCGTACTTTTCCATGTAGATGCGTGCTTCCGGTTCGGTGTCCACGTAATCCACACCAAGGAACACTACCTGACCGTTGGATTTGTATTGGTCCCAGGTGGTTTGCAATTCCGAGGCTTCTTGTTCGCAGGGTTTGCACCACGAGGCCCAGAAGTTGATCACCACCACTTTGCCGTGCAAGTCGGCTAAATTGATTTGCGACTGGCCCTGATATTCGTAGCCGCTGAAGAGCGGCATGGTAAAGTTGGGAATTACATCCCCTGGTTGGACGCTGCCTTGCTGTCGCTTGCGCAAGGTCACGCCAACCATGATGAGCAGGCCAATCAGCCCCACCCAGATGAGGATTTGAATCCACAGCGCAACGCCGCGGCGTGGGGCGGTTTCGATAGTTTCAGTCATAACATTCTCCAAGTTTGCAGGCCCTAAAGGGATAGGAGACCATTAGGGCCTGATGCTATTTCCGTTTCTTGATTTCCTCTTCTAGGCGCGCCACATAATTATCGGGCGGCGCGTCGGCGCTTTGACCTTGGGCCTGCGCGGCCGTGGCGGGCTTTCTCATGGCTTGGATGGCGCGGAAGAGGAAGAACGCGCCGAGCAGGATGATGACCGGCGGAACAATGTAGGCCAGCCAGTTGATTCCCTGGCGGGGCGGTTCGTCCAACACGCGCGCGCCGTAGTTTGCCACGAAGTAATCCTTAATCTCCTGTTCGCTCTTGCCCTGGGCCAGCATTTGGCGGATCAGTTCGCGCCATTGAGCGCAGGCTTGGGTGGGGCACACATCCAGCGGTGTGTTCTCGCACACCGGGCAGTACAATTGCTTGGCCACCGCGTTGACTTGGTCATCAGTGGGAGGGTTGGTCCCTTGGGCGCGGGCGCGGCCGGCCCATAGTCCGGCAAGAACGAGGGCGAAAGCTAAAACCCAAAACGTAAAACGCAGAGTTCGTTTCATGTTACGCATTCCTTTTCCACTTCATTGGTTTTACGTTTCACCTAGTCTGCCGAGCTCGGCTGAACAGTTTTGCTGCGGGCGCGGGCGGGCGCAGTTTCTGGGTCTTTATCAGGCCAGGCGGCGACGATGATTCCCAGGAAGAAGATCAGTGAGCCGATCCACAGCCAGTTGACAAGCGGGTTGACGTACACCTTGAAGGTGGCGCCAGATGACGAGGCGGGTTCCCAATCCACGAGGATGACGTATACATCGTCTGCCAAGGTGGAGCGTACGCCGGGGATAGTCATATTCTGCTGGGCGTCGGCGTAATAGTCGGTGCGCGGGTGCAGCTCTGCCAGGGGCTGGCCATTCTTGTAGACCTCGATCACGGCGCGGGTGTAATTGACATCTTGGCTTGGTACATCCCAGGAGGCAATGCTTTTGTATACCAATTGGTAGCCATCCAAATTGAGTGATTGGCCGGCTTGCAACGTGCCCTGGGTTTGAGCTTGGAACAGGTCAATGCCGAGGATGCCAATGGCCATCAACATCATGCTGATGTGGATGATGTAACCGCCATAGCGGCGGCGGTTGCGTTCCGTCAGACGCACGAGGGCGGTGAAGAAATTCTCGCCTTGCGAGCGCTGGCGGGCGCGGGCGCCGCGCCAGAATTCATACACGGTTACGAAGATGACCAACGCCACCAGGAAGAAACCGATCAAGGCGATCCAGTTGTGGGTGTAGGTGAAGAAGACCAACACGATGACGGCAAAGGCCGCCACGGCCGGTTTCCAAATGGCGCGGCCGAGGGTTTGCAGGGTGGAAATGCCCCAGGCGGAAAGCGGGGCGATGCCCATCAAGAGCATCAACGCGGCAAAGAGCGGGGCGTTGGCACGCTCATAGAATGGCGGGCCGACGGTCACTTTTTGGCCGGTAACAATTTCTGAAATGAGCGGGAAGATCACGCCCCAGAAGCACACCACCAGCACGCTCATGAAGAGCAGGTTGTTGAGCAGGAAGAGCGCCTCGCGCGATAGCAGGGATTTCATTTCGGCTTCGGCGCGCAGACTTTCCCAGCGATGGATGAGCAGGCCGATGGAGGCGATGAAGGTCACGCCGATGAAGATGAAGAAGGCCGGGCCAATGGCGCTTTGGGCGAAGGCATGGACCGAGGAGAGCACGCCGGAACGGGTCAGGAAGGTGCCGAAGATGACCAGGTCATAGGTCAGGATGATGAGCACCATGTTCCATTGCTTCAACATGCCGCGCTTTTCCTGAATCATGACCGAGTGGAGGAAGGCGGTGCCTGTCAGCCAAGGCATGAGGGCCGAAATTTCCACCGGGTCCCAGCCCCAGAAGCCGCCCCAGCCGAGCACGTCGTAGGCCCAGCGGCTGCCGAGCACGAGGCCGAATGAGAGGAACAACCAGGCCCACAGTGTCCAACGGCGGGTGATGCGAATCCAGCGGTCGTCGGTGCGGCCGGTGATGAGCGCGGCCATGGCGAAGGCGTAGGGAATCACGAAGGAAACAAAGCCGAGGTACAGCATCGGCGGGTGGATGATCATGCCGGGGTGGCGCAGGAGCGGGTTCAGTCCCTGCCCGTTTTGGGGCAAGAAGGGAATCGCACCGGCTACTGGCGGCGTCATGCCTGTGACGGGGTTCCCCGCGGCATTGGTGATGATCTGGCCGTTCATGTCTTGCCAGAATTTCGCAAAGGGATTCTCGAAGAAAATGGTGAGGCTGAGGAAGAAGGCCAATGTGATGGATCCAATGACGATTACCCACGGCAGGAACTCGGCATCACGGTCCCATTTACGCAAGGTGACCAATGAGGCGAACGCGGCCATCAACCACGACCAGAACAGCAACGAGCCGGCTTGTCCGCCCCACCAGGCGGTGATTTTGAGATAAGTGGGCATGGACCGGCTGGTTACTTCGTACACGAACTGGATTTCAAAGTGGTTGCTGATTAGCAGGACAATCAAGGCGCCGGCTGACAGTGTGAGCAAGGGAAAAGTCAACAGCATGGTGCGGCGGGCCGACTCGATCTGCGCCGCAGATTTGCTGTAATAACCGTAAACAGCCGCACCGATGCCATAGAGCGACAGGATAAATGTAACCACTAAGATGCCATAACCAAAATCTGCGAGCATGATGACTCCTTATTAAAACCCTAAAGGTCTTTAAGACCTTTAGGGTTTGCATGACTAGTTCGTGCTAACTTGTTGAGGAACTGCCTCTTGATATTTCGTCGGGCACTTGAGTAAAAGCTCCTCGGCGTGAAAAACTCCGTCCGCATCGATGTGACCGGTCATAATGGCCTGCGCCTGGTCGCGGAGCAGGTCTGGCTTTGGGCCGACATAAACGACCTTGAGACGGGTACGAGTCGGGTCTTCCACGGCGGCTTTCAGCACGGCGGCCAGCCCGCCTTGTGCTTCAATCTCGGCGTTGTCACCTGGAACCTGCGCCACATCAAAGGTGAGGGTGAGGGTGTTTGCGTCATATTTGATCGAATCGCCGACCACCGCGCCAGAGATGCGTACATTCTTATCAACCACGGCGGTGCTCTGCGATTTGAGTTCATCCACGGTCATGAAATATTCTGCTGCTTGTTTGGTCGAGGAAAAAATCAGATACACCACGGCCGAAAGAATGAGCAGGCCACCGATGATAAATTTGGAACGACCCATAGATATATGCCTCCAAAAAATTGAAATTCGCCAATCTTGCTTTGTACCAGATTGTACCCATGAAGTCTTAACCTTGGGTGAGAAGGCGCATGGAAGAATGTCACAAAAATTCCCCGAATTTGTCCTAATATGTATTGGTGGTAGTGCCGCAATCAATCGAGGTGTTCTTCGCAGCACGGAAATTTGGCAGCGAATTGCCGAATTTTTCGTGTAAATTCATGGCAGAACAAGGGCGGTAAAGTTTAAGTAGTACCGCACTGCCGTCTTTGCACAATGTCTTGCAAGTTATCGTGTGCCAGAGAAAATGAACAGAGCCGATGAAACACCAGCCCTGTTCCGTGCAATGCATATTCCAAACGCGGGAGAACGTTATGCCTTGATCAACCCGGTACGGATGGCAAACTTCACCAATTCTGTGCGCGAGTGCATGTTCAATTTGTGCATGATGCGTTCGCGGTGGCGGGCAATGGTTTTGGGACTGAGATTTAAATGTTCGCCGATTTGCTGATTGTTCAGCCCCTGGCCCACCAGTTCGAGTACCTGGCGTTCGCGCTGGCTGAGCACATCCAGGCTGATCAGGCTTTCCTCCGCTTCGAGCGGCCTGCTCTGCGCGGCAGCGTCTATCGCCAGCCGTTGATAATCTTCCAGCAGCCAACGCGCCAGTGCGGGCTGCAGGTAAACGTTCCCCCCGGCGACAGTGTGAATGGCCGCGCTCAGTTCATCCGCTGCGGCCTGTTTGGTGATGTAACCCGATGCTCCCGCAATCAACATCTCGATGAAATATTGCTTGTCCTCGTGAACTGTGAGTGCCAGCACCAG
>JAKANW010000297.1 GCA_021823555.1 Chloroflexota bacterium | reverse complement strand
TCTTGGCGGCATATCCCGAGTCCACGAACTGCTGGAATAATTCCTCCTCTGTCGCATCGGCGTAACGCTGGGGCACAAGCGAACTCCACAGGATCAACAAGGCGCTGACGCTGAACAGGATGAGGAAGACCGGAACTGCGCGCCTTGACAAGTTGCGGAACGAAAAATTCACGGCCGGGCTTTCCGCCGCCGCCGCTTCCTCCGCGGACCCCGAAACGGGCGCGAACATGGCGCGCATGGTCTGCCAAATGAACAAGACGCCCCAGGCATAGTACAGCGGAAGGATCCAGTCCATGGGGGCAGAGTAACGTCCGCCGGAGGTGCGTCCGAGGCTGTTGATGCCACAGAAGGCCGCAAACATCAGCAATGGAATGAACCCGCCCCGGCCCAGGTCCCGAAGCGAGGCGCCGATCCCCAGGGCAAGGACGAGCAGGTTGATGGCGATCCACAAGGAAGAAACGAAGTCGAGATGCCCATCCCAGTCCACATCCCAGTATGGAAACTCCTGGCGGATCACTGTGCGCAGGTCATAGAGGATGGGCGATGGGGGCAGGATCAGCGCCGACATGACGAGGTTGTGGACGAAGTGGTCGGGGACGGCCACCGCCGGCGAGGCGCGCGGGACGATTGTGGGAGGGGGGAGCTCAATGGCCGGGTTGGGGACGTCGTTGTAGCGGCGGAGGAGCACCGACTTGAATTTCACCGCATACATATCGGTGACATTGCGCCCATATCGGGCGCTCCACGGAAATGCGCTGGCAAGGAAAATGAGGAGGGCGAACGCGGAAAGGAGGATTTTTCGGCCCCATGCGCGCGGGACGGCCAGCCAGATGACGAGCAACAGCACCGCGAGCAGGCCCAGCGCCGACGTGCGGACAAGGGAGGCGACTCCGAGGGCGCCTGCCGCCCAAAAAAGCATGGATACCCGTGAAGGGTTTCTCCACCATTGCACAAGCAACAACGTAACGGCGGCCACGCCGATAGCCGTGGGAAAATCGGTGAGCATCTGCTTGGGGTTGGCCACATCCGCGGAGAGGCTGGCGAGGATGCTGTTGAAGCCCAGCGAGGCGGCGATGCCCGCCGTCAGCACGCCGAAGGGACGGCTTTTTAAGTTCCTGCCCAGCAAATAGACGAGGGCCGGAAAGATTGCAAAGAGCACAGCCTGCGCGGTCATCACGCGCTCATAATGCTGGCCAAAAAGGGAGTGCATCACGAACAGGTAGGCCACATAGAACACGCGATAGTAGAAGCGGCCGTCGTTCAATCCCTGTCCGATCAAGGCGAACTGACTCCCCAGGTCGTAACGGAGCGAGTCGGCGAAGGGGTAGAGGTCAAAGTTGGGGGGTTGCGGGCGGAGCGCCATGAAACCCGCCGGGGCGGGCAGGTGCGCCCATAAAATCGCGGTGAATGCCCAGATGAGGAGGAACAGGAGCGCGTCTGGAGAGATGCGTGAGCGGGTCAGCCGACCAACCCAGGCGAGGAGGCGCTCCTCGAATTTGGAAAACAGGAACGCGAGCAGGAGTCCAAGTAGAAGTTGCTGGAAAAGCAGAGGCGTGCCTGCCCCAAACCAATAATCCTCCGCCGATTGGATTCCCCGCCCGGTCAACGCGATGAACAGCCACACGGACAACATCCCAGCCAGGGCAGCCAGGGTCAGAAGCCAGGCGCGGCGGTTTACGCGCGCATATTCTTTTAGCGTGGCGCCGTGGAATCCGTGCGCATGGATCAGGATGATCGCGGAAGCCACGCCGCTGCTCACGACGAGCGCGGCCAGAAAGGGCAGGATGATTTCGTGGTACGCCTCCAGCCTCCCCAAGCGGAAAGAGGGCGTTAAAGTGAGCAGGAGAGAGGCGGCAAAGGCCATGCCCGCCAGGCGGGAATAAACCCCGTAACGCGGACTCAGGAACACCGCGTTCCACAAGCGGTTGGCGCGAGCCTGACTTGGGGCGACGTGAAGGAACAGGAAAAAGAAAAATCCAGCCCCCAGGGCGGGAAGCCCCACCCCCACCCAAACCCGCCGCAGGGCTAGCGACCAGTCCACGGCCGCGCACACAGCCAGGGCGGCGGCGAGCATGGCGAGGAAACCGACCCCGCTAAAAATGGTGAGGATGCGATGGGGTGAATGCCAACGAAAGGGTACAGTGGAATCGCTGGGGGGTTGGGAGGAAAGATGCGGTTGCATGCGTTGGCGTTTTAGATGGGCGGCGGGAGAATTTGTCCGCGATTATATCTCACCCTTCCGATTATCTAGCCCGCTGGTAGGGCGCATCGGCGGCGGCGGCGAGACCAAGCAGTTCCTCTTTCATGCGCCTCGCGGTGACCGTATCGGAGGCAGACAGGTCGCGTAACTCTTCCGGGTCTTCGTCCAGTTGGTATAGTTCCAGGCGGTCTTCGTAACCGGGATAGCCGCGATAATGGATCAATTTGTGCCTGCCCTTGCGCATGGACATGACCGATTTTTCCAGCGGCAGGAAGGAGGAATTTTCTTTGGCGAACACCGTGAATACGGAGCGTTCCGCATCCTCCTCGCTGCCGAGCCCGGGCAGGATGCGCCCTTCGAGGCCGGAAGGAATGTCCTTCCCCGCCAGCGAAAGGATGGTTGGGACCAGGTCCGTGCTGCTGGTGAGGGAGCGCACGTCGCGGCGCCCTGTCTGGCCGGGCGCATGGACGATGAGCGGGATATGCGTGACCGGCTCATACATCAACGCAGAGCCGTGCCCATAGAAGCCGCGCTCGAACATTTCACCGTGGTCAGAGGTGACGATCAGGTAACTCGTATCAAGAACACCGGAAGATTCCAACGCATTTACAAATTGTTCCACTTCAAAATCCACGTTTGCAATAAATGAGTCGTACAGGACGCGTTGGCGCTCCAGTTTTTCGGGCGTCATGTTGAGCACGGCGAGGGGGTGCATAGGCTTTGACGGGGGAACAAAACCGTCCTTTGCAAAGGGCTTGAGAAATTCCCTGCGCGGATTGTAGGGCGAATGCGGGGGGAGCAAATGAAAGTACGCGAAAAATGGGGATTGGCGGGAGGCGATGTCTTGAAGGACTCCTAGCAATCCCTCCAGCACATCTTCGATACGAAAAGTGGAATGGTTTGCATTTGGATAGCCGCGCGGATAGTCGGCGGTTGGTTCAAGGTCCGGTTTTTTGTTGGTAAGGATCCCCGCGAGTCCGAGTGTGAACGAGCCTGGATGCGTATACGTCTTGCTGGCGCCGAGAAATTCGGGAAAGGTGTAGTAACCCAGCGGGAAATCGTTTAACAGGCGGTCGTCTGGAAAAGAGCGATTCGCGCGGATGGAGAAAGCGGCGCGATCAAGGAGCACATCCACATCGCGTGAGGCTTGTCCAAGCAGGAGATATACAAATGGATTATGTGAAAACGCGGCGCGCGTGTATTCCTCGCCGAGAAAGTGAAAAATGTTCTCCCGCTCCATCCCCCGCTCCACAAGGCCGCTCAACAACAAGGCGCGGTGAGTCCAGGGGTATACACCGGTAAAGATGGATGCGGCGCCGGGCGTTGTGAAGTTGCCGCCCGCATAATGATTGTGATACACAGTGGACCGTTCGGCCAGCCGCGCAAAGCCCGGCGTGGTCGGGCGGGCATATCCCTGCAGGGACAGGTTGCGCGCCGACATTGCGTCCAACACCAGAACAATGAAATTGGGGCGGCGGTCCTTGTTCTGTCCACGGGCCAGGTTGACGAGCGGCCGCGTGGAAGCGGCCACTGCGCCGCCCACCAATGCGGCGGTGAGTTTCAAAATATCCCGACGGCTTAATGGCTTCATAAACCAAATCCCTACGAAAGATTGCGTATGATCACGACCACCATGCCGGCCAGGGAGGCAGGAACAAGCAGGAACAAAAAGACGATGGATTGTTCCGCAAACCACAGGGCGGCCTTGCGCATGAACGACATTCGTCCGGCGAGGAAGACAATCAGGATCACAACTGTTAGCGTAACCGCCAGCCAGGCAAAAAGCGTGGACTGTGAAAGAAGCGTGTCCGCAATTTTTGAATTGGAAAGACGGGTGAAATAGATGAGCAACGACAAAAACCAAACTGACAAAGCCCACACACTGCGCGTCACGAACTGATCCCTGAACCACTTACCCGGCAGAAGAAACGCCACCAGACTAAAAACCAATCCGTACCCGGCGCTTTCCAGCAGGGAAACGAAAACGGAATAGGAAAGGATCGCAAGAATCTCTTTGCCAGTGAGGAACATCAGCCACGAAGGCAGTTTCCACGCGAACACAAACAGCATCCTGCCATAGACAAGGAAGGCGATGAAGGAAAAAACAGAAATAAGTTCGCCCCCGGCGGGTAGTCGGTTTTGCGCGCTGGTGATGGCTTCGTTCATTTCGCCCGGTTCCGATAGAGACGTTCGCTTGGCACGGCCAGCATTTTTTCGAGGTTGAGAGGGAGGTCGAGGAAGTCGGCGACGCGCCCGCAAAGCGGGGCGGGGTCCGACATCATGGCGTTATAGCGGACGTACAGCACGTCCATGTTTGGCTGGCGCGCCAGCCACGGCTTGACCGCCGCGAGGTGGGCGCGATACTGCTCCTCCATCTCCGCGTCGCCGACCTTGCTTTGCTCCCCGCGATGGTCGAGCATTTTCTTTTGCGAGGCCAGCACCTCCCGAATCTCGCGCTCCATAAAAATAACTTTATACGAATAACCCGCGGGCAAATACTCCAACAGCGCCGAGATCACTTTCACCACTTTGCCGCCCGCTTCGTCCAGCCAGGCGCGGTCGCCCGCCGTCATCTGCTTGACGCGCTCGAACTCGAAGTAGCCGTTGGGGTTGTCTTCATCCGCCGCGCGGATCGCGTCCGTCAGGATCTGCAGTCCGCCCTCGGCGAGCATCTTCATCATCATCGAAGTCCCCGAGCGCGGCAGGCCGGAGACGACAATGATGGGTTGTTGTTTTTTCTGCGCTGGTTTTTTGGAGGAGAAAAGTTTGAGCATATTATTTTTTACCACACCCCCCAAA
>JAKANW010000296.1 GCA_021823555.1 Chloroflexota bacterium | reverse complement strand
CAGAATAACTATTACCAAATTGACGTGCCCAGCGATTGGAAGTATTCCCAGACCGTGGATAACACCAACAATTACTATTACATTGACCAGTTCAAATCGCCGGATGGCAATGCGCTGGTGGAAAATATTGTTTACGATGATGGCACGGCTTTCACCGGTTCGGATAAGTCCAAGTTTTCCCTCTACCTGCTCAATACTTTCTATAGCAACACCGGCAAAGAGGGCGATATCCGTGTAAGCGACGACAGCATCCAGAAGGACGGCAGCGAGCGCCTGACCTGGACCTCAAAGAGCGGCGGTTATTCGGGTATCTCATTCCTAGAGACACGCGGCACCACCACTTTCCTGATGTTCACTGTGGAATGGGCGAACAGCGCACGGGACCAATACCTCGATACGCTGAACGCGGTCGTTGCCAGTTATCGCCTCCCATAGTTCAGCTTTTCGAGTGAAAATTTGCACCGAACACAGGCCGCCTTTTGCAGGCGGCCTTTTTCATGCTACAATGAATTTGCCCCAATGTGACGAAAGGAAAGCCCTATGTCAACTCCCGCTGATCTTCGTCCCTCCCCGATCTCTGGGACCTGGTATCCCGGCGACCCCACAGCGTTATCCAAAAGCGTGGATGAATACATGGACCGCGCCGTTTTGCCGGAGCTGAACGGTGAGGTGATCGGCGTGATCGCGCCGCACGCGGGTCACATTTATTCCGGTCCCGTGGCGGGCTATGCTTTTGCAGCGCTGCACGGCCAGGCCCCCGACCTGGTGGCTGTGCTCTCGCCGTACCACGACTTTCATAGCAGTCCATTGCTCACCAGCGCACACCAGGCTTATTCCACGCCTTTGGGCAGCATACAAATTGATAAGGCGACGGTTGCCGCGCTGGACAATGCTTTGCACGCGGCGCTTGGCTTTGGCCTGACACCCTTAGCTCATGACCATGAACATTCGTTGGAGATCGAACTGCCATTCCTCCAGCGGACATTGTCTGCGCCATTTCAATTGCTGCCTGTCATGGTGCGAGGGCAGGAGCCGTTTGTTTCTGAAGTTTTGGGGAGGACCCTGGCAGGCGTTCTGCGTGATAAGGATTTTGTGTTGGTCGCCAGTACCGACCTTTCCCATTTTTATCCTCAAGCCATTGCCAATGCTTATGATGCAGAAATGCTGCATCAGATCGAAGCCTTCTCGCCCCAGGGTGTATTCGACGCCGAATTCTCCGGAAAGGGATTCGCCTGCGGCCACGGTGCAGTGGCCGCTGTGTTGTGGGCCGCGCGTGAACTCGGCGCGGATACTGTCAAGGTGTTGCACCACGCCACATCCGGCGACGTCACGGGCGATCATTCCTCGGTGGTTGGATATGGAGCAGCGGTCATCTTGAAGAGCAAACCCAAATGACTTTTGTTCAAATTGCAGTAAACGTCCCGTCGGTGGCGGGCGTTTTTGATTATGCCCTCCCGGCCGATATGAACGCGGGGGTGGGATATCTGGTTACCGTTCCATTTGGAAAGCAGACCGTGCAGGGCGTGATCCTGCGCTTTGTGGATTCTCCCTCGGTACCCGGCGTCAAACCGATCCTTTCCACGCTCGACCCGCACCCGGTCCTGTCCGCCGCGCAAATCGCGTTGGCCGAGTCCCTGGCTGAATCCAACCTAACTCCCGTCGCGGCGATGATCTCCCTCATGCTGCCGCCCGGCCTGAGCCAGCAGGCCGACACGTTGTATCAGACGGTGGGCGGTAGGCAGTGGACGGTGGATGATGGTCAATCGTCCACTGCCTACGGTCCGGTTGCAAAACGCCTGCTGAACTTGCTCACCCAACGCGGCCCCCTGCGCGGCCGCCAAATTGACCATCACTTTGGGCCGCTGGAGTGGCGCAATGCCGCGCGAGGATTGGTGCAGCGCGGTATCCTGCGGGGCCAGTCCTTTTTGCCGGCGCCGCATGTGCGCCCGAAATTCGTCCGCACGGCGCAATTGGCCGCCGCGCCCGAATTGGCAGAGTCAGCCATGCCCGACCTCGGCAAGACGGAGACGACGCGTGCCCGCCGCCAGTCCGCGCTGCGCTTTTTGGTGCGCGCCAAGGACGCGGTCAATGTTTCGTGGGTGTATGCCGAGAGCGGCTGCAACCTGGCCGACCTGCAGGAACTGGCCGAGCGCGAGCTGATCATCCTGCACGAGAGCGAGATCTGGCGTGACCCGCTGCAGAAAATAGAAAGCCTCGAGGATACCCCGCCTGTCTTGACCGATGAGCAGCAGCGCGCCTGGAGCGCCATCCAACAAGCCTTTCTCGACCTGGCAAGCGGGAAATCCGTTAAACCATTTTTGCTGCATGGCGTGACAGGTTCCGGCAAAACGGAACTATACCTGCGCACCGTGGAAGAAACCGTCCGGCAGGGTAAACAGGCTATCATCCTTGTGCCTGAGATCGCGCTGACTCCGCAGACAGTGCGCCGCTTCCTGGCGCGCTTTCCGGGACAGGTGGGCATCGTCCACTCGAAGTTGTCGGAGGGGGAGCGCTACGATACGTGGCGGCGGGCGCGGGCCGGGCTGCTCAAGGTGGTCATTGGGGCGCGTTCGGCTTTGTTTGCGCCGCTGCCGAAGCTGGGACTGATCGTGGCGGACGAGTGCCACGACGGGTCCTATTACCAGTCCGAACCGCCGTTTTATCACGCCGTGTCCGCTGCGCAAACGTATGCCAGGCTGGCTGGGGCGATGTGCATCCTCGGTTCGGCCACGCCCAGCCTCGTGCAACGGTATCAGGCCGAAGTCGGGGAGAGCCTCCGCTTGAATCTCTCGGAGCGGATTCCAAAAGTTGGTTTAACGGGATCCGGCCCAGGCTTGCCCCCGGTCTCGATCATAGACATGAGAGAAGAACTCAAGGCAGGCAACCGCGCCATCTTTAGCCGCGCCCTGCTGGAGGCGTTGAAGGAGACGCTGGCACGCGGCGAGCAGGCCATCCTGTTCCTCAACCGGCGCGGTACCGCCACTTACATCTTTTGCCGCGACTGCGGGCATGTGCTGAAGTGTCCGCGCTGCGAGACGCCCCTGACGTTGCACCTCGAAGAGAAGGAGAGCCTGCGCTGCCATCACTGTGGCTATGAACGGCTAAAACCGAAGAAGTGCCCGCAATGCGGGAGCGCGCAGATCCGTGAGTATGGGCTGGGCAGCGAGAAAGTGGAGACCGAGGTGCAGGCGCTCTTCCCGCAGGCGCGCACGCTGCGCTGGGATTGGGAGACCACCCGCCAGAAGGACGCACATGAGATCATCCTGACACATTTCGCCGCGCACCGCGCCGATGTGCTGGTGGGCACGCAGATGCTGGCCAAGGGGCTGGACCTGCCGCTGGTGACGCTGGTGGGCATTGTGCTGGCGGATGTGGGATTGAACCTGCCTGATCCTTTTGCGGCGGAGCGCGTCTTCCAGGTGCTGACGCAGGTGGCGGGCCGGGCCGGGCGCAGCGCGCGCGGCGGACAGGTCATCTTGCAGACTTTCCAGCCGGGGAACGCGGTCATCCAGGCCGCGGCGCGCCATGATTACGAAGGGTTCTATGAAATGGAATTGAGCCAGCGCCGCCGATTGGGATATCCTCCGTTTGGGCGATTGGTGCGCCTCGAGGTCCGGGACCGGGATGCGGCGCGGGCGGAAGCGGAAGCGCGTCGCCTGGCGACGCGGGTTGCCGCGTGGATCCAGTCCGAGGGGCGAACCGAGACGAGTCTGATCGGTCCCGTGCCGGCTTTCTTCTCCAGGCTGGGCGGGGTGTATCGCTGGCAGGTTGTGGCGCGCGGGCCGGACCCGGTTTCCCTGTTGCGCGGACGCATCCCCGATCTTTGGCGGGTTGAAGTGGAACCGATAAGTTTGCTATAATCAATTATCTCTAAAATTGCGTAGTGTCTTTCTGAACGAAGCGAAGAAACTCGGTTTTCAAAAGCAAAGGCCCTTCGCCCAGGGAATCACAACGAATGCGAAATTTTCTACCGTATAAATGTCTTTGCGAGGGCGTTAGCCCGAAGCAATCTTCTGTTTCACGAGATATTTCAACTCAAAAGGAGATTGCTTCGCCGCCGAAGACCAAGAGCGGCGGCTCGCAACGACATCAATTTACGAGATGTACGGTAACAAAGTACTGAATATTCTTTTAAAGTGAATCGGAGGTTCTTATGCAAAGTTTTTCGCGTGGTTGGTCCTTCCTGCAGGAAGCCTGGGGAATGGCCTTCAAAGATAAGGATTTGATCAAGCCCAGCATCTTTGCGCTGATCGCCGGGATTATTGTTTCCGTGGTTGGGATCATCCCGATCATCGGCGCGGCGTTCATCCTCGGCACTAACAGCACGTTTGCCCAGGTTGTTCTGTTTGTGCTGGGCGCGATCCTAGTGTTCGTGCAGTTCGTGGTCAGTTACATGTTCTCAGCCATGACGATCTATTTGATTTACGGGTACCTGGCTGAGGGCGATGGCCGCATGGATAAGGCTTGGGCGGTGGTGCAGCGCAATTTCTTCCACATTCTAACGCTGGCGGCAGCCTCCACAGTGGTCAACTTGATACGCAGCGCGGCGCAGCGTAATCGCCGCGGCGGGATCGGCGCGACGGTGGCGCGCGCGGCCACAGGCCTGCTCGAAGTACTGTGGACGGAGGCCTCTTTGCTGGCCCTGCCGGCCATGGTGATTGACAACCTGAATCTTAAGGACAGCCTGGCGCGCGTCATGCAGATCACCAAAGATAACCTGCTGTTGATCGGCATCAGCACCGTCGGCGTGGGCTGGGTGACGGGCCTGATCGGATTCGCGCTGGGCCTGATCGGCGCGGTGATCGGTTTTGCTGTTGGGTATGGTTTGATCTTCCTGTTCGGCAGCGGAACGGTAGCGGTCGTCGTTGGGATTGCCATCGGCGCCATGATCTTCTTTGCCTTTGTGATGGTTGCCAGCGTGATCAGTTCCTACACACGCACGGCTTATCACACCTGCCTGTACCTGTGGGCGCGTGAAACGGAGAAGGTCAGGGCCACGGGTCAGGCCATCC
>JAKANW010000295.1 GCA_021823555.1 Chloroflexota bacterium | reverse complement strand
GCAAGCTGCATAGTGAGCAAAGCCTGATTTTGATCCTGTGTCCATTGATCAGCAGTTAACAAGGACTGTGCCCGGGCGGCAGTCCTCACATCCTGCAACCGCTTAATATCCGCTTCGGCCTTGACAATATTTTCCTGGGTGAGGTCAATATTGGTCTGCGCGCTTTTCAATTGTTCGGTCAACGCATCGTCGGTGACTTTTGCCAGTTCGGCCTGGAGTGTCGCAATCTTGCTTTCCAATTCCGTGATCTGCAAATCGAGGCTGGCCTCAGTGTCGGCATAACGAGTAGCCTGAATGCTCTCATTTTGTTCGATCAAAACCTGTACAAGGGTATTCGCGATTGCAACTGCGCGCGCCGGGTCGGCATCTTCCACGGTGATGCGGATGATCTGGGTATTGGTAGCGGCGCTGGCATCAATTTGACCATCATTGATTGTTGGTCCTCCTACCCGGGTTGATACATTTGCCCGCACCCAATCCTGCAAAAGCAATTCAACATAAGTCTGAGCAACCTGCTGACTGCTGAGCTGCTGGGTGATATCAGTTACCGGTCCATCGGTGCTGGAACGCGCCACCATTACCTGGGTGGTTGCGGCGTAAATGGGAGTTTGCAATTTGCTGACGAGAAAAGCCAGTCCCATTCCAAACAACAGGCCGAGAATAATTAATAATGCTCCCCTGCGCAGTACGTCAATAAAACGCTTGAGGTCGATGGTTTCAAAAGCTTCAAAACCCTGAGCATGATTATTATCCATACAATCTCCAGAGACTTTTATTCTATCAAAAAAACATTAAATAGGGCTGCTAAGTTCCCATTTTTTGTAATGTAAACATCACCAAACGAGAGTATGTTTGTCACCTTTTGGGTATTATTTTGAGGTAATAATTTCTTAGCGTTGATGCCTGCTTTGCGCGCTGCAAACTCATCGTAGGAACAATATCTTCGCCTCATCACTGAGAGACGCGGAATACGATCTCTAAAATAACATCCTGTCGCAAATTAGTTGTGAATACCCACGCCTCCCCTTCCCGCTGAATCTCAGCGGGGGGACCGACCAGTTCCGCCCCATCGGGCAGGTGCAAGCGGACGATCAACGGGACGGCGATTGTGCCAGGCTGCTTTTGGACCGTCAAGCGATAGGTCCATGCGCCGCTCGCAGAATCCTGTTGCAGGACAGAGGCGGGCAATCCAAAATCGAAGGAAGTATCGACCGTCTTTTTCTGCGGGATTACCACCAGCGTACCGAACGCCTGCGCGCCTGCGATGCCTTCATCGTTCAGGTTATCTACACGGGCGGGCACAGCAACCTCACGCAAAGTCTGCTCGGCGGGGGTGGCCTGCGGAGTGGCTGACAGCAATTGCGCGCCCGCTGAACTATACACGCGCAGATACGTCCAGTGACAGTTATCCATCGTATAGGCTTCGATTGAATCCACGGGCGTAGTGCTTGCGAGCATCACGCAGGGAGAATCGCTCACGCCTCGGTTCGTGTGGCGGACAATCAACTGCGCCGTTGGTTTGGCTGGCGCTGTCAGGTCTACTTCATAAGTCAGGGAGGTGTCCAGCAAGGCGTTGCTTTTATTAAAGCCAACGTTGCTATCCACCGCCATTAAAAAATCACTGGCTTGAGGCGGACGGACTGCACCGTCCCAGGTGCGGCGCGCCAATAGAGCGGTCATTTCGGGATCATCAAACTGAAGCAGGATATGCCGCTGGTCGAGCAAGCCCAACAACGCGGGTGCCAGGGAACTCCACGTAGAACCGCGGGCATTCAGGACTTTTTCAAGCAGGGGCTTTGCCAGCCTGCCAATAAATTGTTTGCGATCCCAAGCCCCGACCACATTGGGAGGACGCGACTCTTTGGCGGCGCGCATGTAAGCCAGCACATTGTCGCTGGTGATGTCAAAGCTGACGCCCTCTACGCGCACGGGACCCAGCGCTTTGAGCAGTTCCACCACCACATGCTGATCAATCGCAATGACCCCATCCACTGAGTAGGCTCTTGAATAAGAATATAGATATTCCACCCACTCGACCGTGGTGGGAAAGTCTGTGAACCAGTTGGCGTCGCGCAGCATCAGGATCTTCGCCATCATGTAATCGTCCAACTGCCAGGGCGGCTGCGGATAGGGCTTGGTCAGGTCATCCACCAACTCGGAGGATTCAATGTTGATGGAAAGTAATTTTCCATCCTTCACGACCACCGACCCGACAGCCGAGAGATAGCCTCCCGTCGGGCGTAACTCGTCCTCGTTTTGGGTCATCAACAAATAAGTCTGCGGCCCCGCTTGACCGACTCCCAGCAGGCGCGGCGCAACATGCACCAGGGACAGCGCGTCTTCCATTGGGAATTGTTTCCCTGCGATGGACTCGAGCAGTGGGTCGATGCGCGTCTCCACGATTTTCTTTACATACGGAGAGAGCCGCGCGGAATCGATCCGCTCGCGCGCCGCCTGAGCCTGCGCCAACGCAACCTGGGCGCTCAGCAATTTGGGCTCCGCCGCCTGAAGACCCTTCAAGACAGCCAGGACATCCAGAGGTTGATCTTTTTGCAAAGCGGAATCCAGGCTGGGCTTCAGGGCTTGAACGCCTTCGTCGGCGGCGGTCGTCAGCCCGAGGGCCATCTCCAGCAAATCGGGAGATTGGGATATGTCCCCGCCGTAAGTTGGAATCCAGCCCAGGTGGGAGGCCAGGCCAAGATAAGGGTCAGCCTGAACATTCAAGGCGTCAACTTCCAGGCGCAGGTGATGGATCAGCGGCACGACCTCGCCGATCTGTTCGGCCTTTGGCAAAGGGGAAAGATAGGTTTCCAACGCATTCACTTTTTGTTGGATGACAGTGAGACGCTGATAAAATCCCCAGCCCGTCCACGCGGCGAAGATCAAGCCAACCAGCAGAAGCAAACCCCCAATGGTCAGAACCAGCTTCCAGGGCGAACGAGGCGGAGCGTCCACAGGTTGATCCTCAAGCCGCTGCCGCTCCTGGTCGATCAATTCGGCAAAGCGTTGCAGGCCTTTGCGATGCCAGTCGCTGATGGTGCTGTCGGAGGCGATGACAGGTTCGTTCCCCACCAGTCGATATTGGGCGCGCTCTTCCTCCGAGACATCCTCGCGCCCGAAGACGAACAGCAAAATGGCGCGGTCGATGGATTGCCAGGCTTCACGCAGGGAGGCGGGTTTTTGCACGCCGAAGACGATGGGCGTAAAATAATAAGCGGCCAGCAGGCCAAACTCGCCCCAGCGCGTATCGAGGCGTTTGCCGCGTCGCGGCGGCATGGGAGGCTTCATCTCTCGGAACAGGCGCGTGACCGCCGCGATTAAACGGCGACCCGCCGTCTGGGAGGCGTGAGCGGGATCATCCGCCAGCCTGCTCTCGGCCCACGGATGCGAATCCAAAACCTGCGGGTCACGCAGATTCTCCACGATCGTTTTCAGGTATTCAACTGACTGGTTTGATTCGGCCATCACTCCCGTCCGCTTCCATCGCAAAAATTATATCACCCAGAAAATCGTAGCACATGTTGTCGTAGCGCAAATTGGCAATTTGCGCTACAGTTGTTGGGATTCAGGCTTCAGGGAACAATCCAACGAAGCAAGCGTCTTCACCGTATCCAACTTAGGAGGCACCATGAAAACCAATCTTTTCAATATCATTTCCATGCTGGCAGTTTTATCCATGATTCTCTCGGCTTGTTCGCCCGCTTCGTCAGGTAAAACGGCCCAATCAAATCAGCGCCGCGAGGCGAGGCCCTCCGCTCCACAAGGCGATGTCCAAGCCGTGGTGGATGGGGACAACACCTTCGCCTTCGATCTTTACCACTCGCTTCGCTCTCAGGATGGAAACCTGATCCTGTCTCCGTTCAGCATTTCCCTGGCCCTGGCGATGCCCTATGCCGGTGCACGCGGTGAAACCGAATCACAGATGGCTCAGACCCTGCACTTTACCCTGCCGCAAAGCCGATTGCATCCCGCCTTCAACGCCCTCGATTTGACCCTCGAACAAAAACCAGCCAACTCGAAAAAAGACCAGGAACCCATGCAACTCAGCATCGCCAACGCTGTGTGGGCTGAGCAAACTTATCCCTTCCTGCCTGACTTCCTCGATACGCTGTCGCTCAATTATGGCGCGGGCATCCGCCTGGCCGATTTTATCAACCAGTCCGAGGCCGTCCGCAAGGAGGTCAATGGCTGGGTCGAGGATCAAACCAAAAACAAGATCAAGAACCTGGTCCCTGAAGGCGTGTTCAACCCCGACACACGCATGGCGCTGGTCAACGCCATCTATTTCAAAGCGGATTGGCTCGATCAGTTCGACGCCAACTCTACGGGCGATTATCCTTTTCACCTGTTGGATGGCAGCGAGATCAAAGTCCCCACCATGAATCAGGATTTCCATAACGCCCCGTATTCTAAAGGCGACGGCTGGCAGATGGTTGAACTGCCTTACGCAGGCGGGACGGCTGCCATGGACATCCTCGTCCCTGACGCTGGTCGCTTCGATGAGATCGATTCAAGCCTGGACTTTGAAACTGTCTCCGCCATGTTGGGCGGACTCCAGCCGACGAGCGTGGCGCTTGCCTTGCCCAAGTTCAAGTTTGAAAGCCAGTTCGGGCTTTCCGATCAACTCTCCGCCCTGGGGATGACCGACGCCTTCGACCGAGACCTGGCCGACTTCTCAGGCATGACGGGCCAAAAGGATTTGTTCATCAGCGCCATCCTCCACAAGGCTTTCGTGGCCGTGGACGAGAAGGGCACCGAAGCCGCCGCGGCCACCATCGTCATCATGCAGCTCGCGGGCGCTGCGATGATGGAAGTCAATTTAACCATCGACCGCCCGTTCGTCTTCTTCATCCGCGATCTGCAAAGCGGACAAATTCTGTTCGTCGGGCGGGTGCTCAACCCCGCGCAGTAATATGGGGCGGGGTAACCCCGCCCCTACACGTTTAACCAATCAGGCAATTGACGGAACAAATCCTTCATCACGGTTTTTGTCCGCTCGTGGAAGAGGTCCAGGTTACCGTAAGC
>JAKANW010000294.1 GCA_021823555.1 Chloroflexota bacterium | reverse complement strand
GTTGTGAACGTTCGGTCACTCACCCCAACCCCTCTCCCGAATTCGGGAGAGGGACGAGGGGTGAGGGCAGGTTACGAAATCACCTACCGAACCTCCACCTCCCTCTTCAAACGGACAACAAAGGTACGCGCCCAAAACGTCATTTTCTCCGCTGGCGTGATGGGAACAATCAAGCTCCTGCTGAGACTGCGCGAGAACGGATCATTACCGGACCTCTCGCCGCGCGTCGGTCACATGGTGCGGACAAACTCCGAAGCCCTGCTCGGCTCGCTGGCGCGCGGCATGGACATCAACTACTCGGAAGGCGTGGCGATCTCGTCCATCTACAACCATGACGAGATCACGCGCGTCGAGCCGGTGCGCTACCCCGATGGTTCGTCGCTCATGCGCTATCTGGCCGCGCCGCTGATAGACACCGACGTCAGCGTGCCAATGCGCATATTGCGCTTCCTGGGATGGGCAATTGCCCATCCAATCGACTTTCTCAAATCCATGTTCCTGCCCGGCTGGGCGCACAACACCACCATCCTGCTGGTCATGCAGCACGCGGATAACCGGATGCGCTTCCGCATGGGACGCAGTCTCTTCACGCTTTTCCGGCGCGGCATGGTGGCAGATGAGGAACCCGGTTACGAGATTCACGCCCAAGTGAAAGGCTCGCACGAACTGACGCGCGACTTCGCCAAACGCACGAACGGCATCGCCCTTGGTTCCATCGGCGAGAACCTGCTCGGCTTGCCGACCACCGCCCATATCCTCGGCGGCGCGCCAATCGGACGCGACGCGTCCGAAGGTGTGGTGAACGAAAATTTGCAGGTCCACAACTACCCCGGTCTGTACATCATTGACGGCTCGATCATGCCGGCCAACCCGGGCGTCAATCCCAGTCTCACCATCACGGCGCTGGCGGAATACGCCATGAGCAAGATTCCGGCGAACGGTAATCAGTGACGCGTTCTCAATCCATCCTCCTCATCTCTGCCTGTCTCTGGAAAAACAATGACCAACTTCTCCCCATCCCGTTCTTACGCCCTCGAACTTGACGCGCAAGACGAACTCGCCTCCTTCCGCTCCCAGTTCGTCATCCCCGACCCCAACCTACTCTACATGGACGGCAATTCGCTTGGCCGCCCCACCAAAGCCTCGCTCGAACGCCTCCGCGCCGCAGCCGAACAGGAATGGGCGCAGGACCTGATCCGCGCCTGGAATCATGGCTGGTGGGACGCGCCCACCCGCATCGGTGAGAAGATCGCCCAACTCGTCGGCGCGGCGCCGGGTCAGGTGGTCGTCAGCGATGGCGTTTCGGTGGACCTGTTCAAGCTCGCCATGGCCGCGCTGGCCCTTCGTCCAGGCCGGAAGCGCATCATCACCGACGCGTTCAACTTTCCGTCCGATCTCTACATCCTACAAGGCATCTCACAAACCATCGGCGGTCAGCACGAGATCCTCCGCATTGACTCGCGCGACGGCGGCATCACACCCGACCTCGAGGCGCTGGCCGCGGCCATCAACGACGGCACCGCGCTGGTCACGCTCTCGCATGTGGTGTTCAAAAGCGGCTATCTTTACGATATGCAAGCCATCACCAAGCTGGCACACGACAAAGGCGCACTCGTGCTGTGGGACTTGAGTCATTCGGCCGGCGTGATTCCCACCCGCTTCGACGATTGGGATGTGGACTTTGCGGTGGGCTGTACCTACAAATATCTCAACGGCGGGCCGGGCGCGCCGGCGTTTCTGTACGTCAACAAAAAATGGCAGGGGCAGGCGCGCTCGCCGCTGACCGCCTGGTGGGGGCAGAAAGAGCCGTTTGCCTTCGGGCTGGATTATGTCCCGGCGGAAGGCATCCAGCGCTTCCTTTCGGGGAGCATGCCCATCCTGGCCGCGCTCACGATGGAGGCCGCGCTCGACCCACTGCTCGCCGCGGGCATGGAACGTCTGCGCGCCAAGTCGGTACGGATGACCGAATATCTGATCGCCCTGACCGACGCGCTCCTGGCCCCGTTCGGATTCACGCTCGGTTCGCCGCGTGACCCGGAGCGGCGCGGCTCTCACGTTAGCATCCGCCACCCCGATGGTTACCGCATCAACCGCGCCCTGATCGAGGAGATGAACGTCATCCCCGACTTCCGCGCCCCCGACAACATCCGTCTGGGTCTCGCGCCACTCTACACCACCTTTGCCGAAATCTGGGATACGGTTGACCGTATCCGCCGGGTGATGGAAGAAAAACGTTACGAGAAATATTCGCAGGAACGCCTGACAGTGACATAAAAAAATGCTCGCCGCCTGGGTGAGGGGGGCACCCAAACGACGAGCGGGCAGATTATATAGCAGTTTTATTTCTTTCACAACCCCCAAAAAATTTTCAAAAACCACAGACAGGCAAATGGGGAAATTTTGAAGAAAGGCTCAGGGATTTTATGCCGCTTCCTTCTCGAGATAATTTTTGATGCGTTCCAGCATTCCCCGATGCGAGTCGCGCGCCTGCTGGAAAGCATATCCAAACAACAGATCCGGCGCTTTGAGCGTGATGTGCTCATGCAGCTTTACCCCACCCTCTGCTGGTTTGACCGTCGTCACGTTATCCACGTACGTTCCCGGCGATTGGTAGGCCTCGGTGTGGACCGCGTTCTCCGCGATGGACAGGATGTCGGCCCGGTACTTGATCTTGAAGCGGAACGGTCCCCACTGCAGCTGGTCGGTGATGAAGTAGCGCCGGATCACACCCGCCGGTGCATGATCCGCCAACTCCACTTTCTGAATAAGCGGATGGACGTGGTGGTGCTGGCTGAAATCTGAAACTACCGCCAGGGTCTTCTCCAACGTGGAATGGATAAAAATTTCGGTTTCAAAGCCGCCTTGTTTCATGTTCAAAATTATAACCGTCTGTTCGACAAGGCAGGTTTGCACTATTGATATTTGAAGACGCCATCACAAAAGTATAATCAAGCCGGGAACCCCTGCATGCCCAAACTTTATCTTACCCCGGCGTCGATCAGCTACCTCAACCAAATCATCCTTGCACTCGTCATCACCCTTTACTTCACATGGCTAAAAATCAAACATGGACAAAAACACGATAGGCAAACCTCCAGCCTGCTCGTGTTGTTTGCTTCCATAACCTTGTTTTCGTCCCTGCTCTTTTTAGACGCAGCCCTCTCCCCCTCGCAACGCCTGCTGGCGGTCTACACCGAAAACACGGCCCTAGCCCTGGTTTTGGTTGCGCTCATCCAACTTGCCTTCTATAATCCCGAGCCGCACCAGCGCGCCAGCGTACCAACGCGTGTGATGTTTGCCCTGGCCATCGCCTACCTGGTCTTTGAAACCATCGTTGCCATCGGGCGCTGTTATCTTCTATTGGCCCAACACCGCGTGGTCCTTCGGGCCGATTACCTCGATTTTTTGCCAGCCTTTGGCCTGGTGCTGATCACTTTGCTGGTTCTATTCAATACCATCCGGCATTGGAACCTGCCTGCCAACCGGAACTTTGCCTTGATCTTCCTCGTGCCCTTCTGGCTGGCTATCGTCAACATTTTACGCACGTTCAATTTCATCCCCACCTGGTTCTACCACATCAACTTCTCAGTCGGCATCCTGCTGACGTTGTTCCTGTTCGCACTCAATTACGTAGTTTCCCTGCCAGAGATCACTTCCTTTACCGTCAAGATTCTAGGAATTCTCCTGACCAGCATGTTGGCCATCCTCGGCATCGTCGCCTGGATCGTAACGCCGGCATACGCGACCCATTACGTCCCACGCCTGCGCGATCACCGCACCCTGCACATCACGCCCAACAATCTCGGCGGCTACGATATCGCCGAGATTCCATTCCACTTCGACCACGACCTAGGAACCAAGCTTAACTTGGTGGACGCGGGCACGTACCGCCCATCCGCCCAAGTGGACTTTCCATTTCCCTTTTTTGGAAAAACTTACTCCTCGCTTTTTGTGATGGACGATGGCGCCATCAGCATGGGGCAGCCATTGGATTACCGCGACCTGCAATACCATTTCTCATCCCAAGCTGTGCTCCTGCCGCTCCTGCTGGACCTTGCACCGGACCCGGCCACCCCGAGGGCGGTCTACCTCAAACGTCAGGCCGACAGCATCATCGTCACATATAATCACATTCCCGCCTTCAGCCAGCCGCAGGATATCTACACATTCCAAGTCATTCTTTATTCTAACGGGCAATTTGAGATCACCTACGATGGATTGCCTCTGTCCATCCAATACCAGGTGGACGATAACCCGCTTGCTGCCGTATGGGCAGTCGGTTTCAAGCCTGCCGGCGGCAGCCCGCGTACCGCTGATTTTTCCAGCCTGCCTCTGGCCAGCGGAGGCAGCGGCTTGATCCAAGATGAATTTCTATCCTTTCGAACCTACATTCATCTTTTCCTCCTTCCGCTTGGGCTTTCCATTTTGACCAGTAGTTTAATTCTGATCATAGGTATCCCGCTTTTGCTCCGTTTCACACTCCTGCATCCATTGAATGCCTTGCTGGAGGGCGTCCAAGCCATGAACTTGGGCAAGCATGGAATTACCATCCCGGTGGAAGCCAACGATGAGATCGGCTACCTGACCGAGTCGTTCAACCACATGAGCGCACAGCTCAACGGCCTGATCACCGACCTGGAGAATCGCGTCATCGATCGAACCTCAGAATTGCGCGAAAGCGAAAAACAATACCGCGAATTGTTCGACCTGGAATCGGATGCCATCTTTATCATCCGCAATTCCGACGGCCAAATCCTGCAGGCCAACAACGCCGCCATACAATTGTACGGATTTAGCCTGGCAGAAATGTTGAACAAACGCAACACCGATCTCTCCGCCGAACCAGAGGAGACGCAAAAAGCGACCAATTCCCCGTTTCCATCCGACCAGATCGTGCGCATTCCCTTACGCTGGCACCGCAAAAAGAATGGTGAGGTATTCCCGGTCAGTATCACGGCACGCTTCATCTAGTGGAAGGGCGAATTCGTCCACCTGGCCGCCATCCGCGACATCACGGAACAGCAC
>JAKANW010000293.1 GCA_021823555.1 Chloroflexota bacterium | reverse complement strand
GTACTCGCGTCTCCTCCCATGCTCATATTTTGCATGGTGTCTGCAGCCGGAACGGTCGCATTGCCGACCAGCAGGTAGCCTTTCATGCCCGCTTCAGCGTGGCCGGGGACGCTGTCCAGATAAGGGAACGCGCCAACGCGGCTCGGCGCGGTGAAAGTCACCGAGACGCTGTTTCCCTGCCCGGTGACGCGGGCGGTTTTGGCGTCTATGTCTGGAAAGAAAATGTCATGTTCAGCGCCTTCGCCGTTGATAAGCGTGACGGTCACTTTTTGACCTGGATCCACTTTGAGCGCAGGGTCAACCACGCCCTCGATGTCGCTGCCGACGCCGACAAAGACCAGCTTGCCATCCTTGAGCGCGGTGGTCAGAACATAACCGCCCTGGCCGGTTGAAGCGGAAGCCTGCCCGCTGCAGGCGCTCAGCACAAAAGCCGCTAGCAGGCAGAAGATAAGGAATTTTGAAACGGATTTCATGAAACACTCCTGATTAAAGATCGAATGTTCTGGGCCGCCCGTTCCATTTTATCCATCAGGGTTTCCGCGGGAAGGTTATAGGTCGCGGCCACGTCTGCCAGCGTGCAGAAGCGAGCCAGATAACAACCAACGCAGGCTGTTTCAAATGCGTTGAATACACTGACTGTATCGGGCCAGTTATTCAGGACTTCATATACGCTCTGATGGAGTTGCGGAATTGGACGATCCATGAGCCTACTTTACCCCAGCGGCCCGGCCCTGTCTTTGCGCAAGCGCAAATAAGGCTCAATGACCTTGGCTATTTATCCAGCTCTTCGGCGATCTGGACCATCCCATGCGGATTGCGGATCAGGATTCGCTCGCGGCCTGTCTCCACCAACCCGCGCCGTTCCCACTCTGACAGGACGCGGCTGACGGTATATAGCGTGGTCCCGGACATTTCCGCCAAATCCTGGCGGGTAAATGATAATTCGATTCCGCCATCATTCGTCCTGGCCCCCATCTGCGCGGTGAGACGCAGCATAACGCGGGCGATGCGGCGTTCCACTTTTTCGGTGGCCAGCTCGCGATAACGGGATTGCATTTCCTGAATGTACCCGGTCATTAATTGCATCAGGTCGAAGGAGAGATAAGGCCGGGATTGCATCATCCCGCGCAGAAAGACGCTTTCGATAGCCAGGGCGGTACTGGCTTCGAGGGCCTGCGCACTGGCTGGATAGGTGGCCTGGTCGCGAACAACACCCAGCGCGCCGAACATCTGCCATTCGTGGATGGTGGGCAGGTTCACCTGCTGGCCGGCCCGGCTGGTTTGCAATAACTTGGCCCGCCCGGTGAGCAAAACGTAGAGATATTTGGCAGGATCGCCCTGAAAGAAGAAGAATTCACCTTCCTCGATAGAACGCTGAATGCCGCGCTCGACGATCAGTTTCAGGTCGCCATCGCTGGCATTCTGGAAGACACTAACTCTTCTCAGGTTGGCAGGTGGAATTTCCATAAGGGTTATTTTACTCTGAATAGGATGAATTTCAGGGGGAAGTGTATGACACTTTTCAGCATTTTCGGCTTGACGGGCGGCCTGGAAGTGGTTATTATGGACGTACCCTACCCCCCTGGGGGGGGTAAGGAGATCGAGCCAGGTGTTATCAGAAATGATGAGGCAATCATGGAAAACCAAAATGCTCTACGCCGCTTGAAAACCATCGAAGGCCATTTGCGCGGCGTCATTCGCATGGTCGAGGAGGAGGCGTACTGTATTGATGTCATCCGCCAGATCCAGGCAGTGGAATCGGCGCTGAACAAGGTCAGCGCCCAGATCCTTGAAAACCACCTGAACTCGTGTGTCATCACCGCCATCCGGGGCGACGACCCGGGCGAACGCGAACGCGTTCTGAAGGAAATCACCGAAGTGTTCGACACGGCCAATAAAGTGTAATCCCAGCGCCGGTTCACGCCGTTGCTGTAAAAAAACTAAAGGAGTTTCCTATGACCACCGTTAGCTATTCTGTTCCTGCCATTCATTGCGGTCACTGCACCCATACCATTGAAATGGAAGTTGGCGACATGCAGGGCGTCCAATCCGTCAAAGCTGAGATCGATACCAAGAAAGTGACCATCACTTTCGATACCCCCGCTTCGGAAGATAAGATCAAGGCTTTGCTGGCCGAGATCAACTATCCGGCTGTTGGCCTGGCGTTGTAACTTCCCATGTGGGTCACGTTTCAAACGTGGCCTACAACATTTTGACCCTGCCGCCGTGTTTCCAACGCGGCCTGTGAAATAAGAAAAACAAAAATGACTGATACCAAGCAACTCACTCTCCCCATTACCGGCATGACCTGCGCCAACTGCGTGGCCACCGTTGAACGCAACCTGAAGAAGCTGGATGGCGTCAATACGGCGGTGGTGAATCTATCGTCAGAGCGCGCCACGGTTGAATTCGACCCCGCCAAACTGATGCTGCCCGATGTGATCGCACGCGTCGAGCGGGCGGGATACGGCGTCGCCACGGGCGAAGCCGACCTGGTCATCAAGCGCCTGGCCGACGATAACGACGCCCGCCGTCTCGAGAAGGCCCTCGCCAAGCTGGACGGTGTGCTCGAAGCACAGGTAACCCTCACCAACGAAAAGGCGCGCATCAAATACGTGCCGACCATCATCAGCCAATCGGAGATTCGCCAGGCAGTGGCCGCGGCGGGCTTCGAAGCCCTGGAATTGGGCGGTCAGGCCGAAGACGCCGAAGCCAAGGCGCGGGAACACGAGATCAATACGCAGCGCCGCTTGTTGACCATCGGCCTGATCTTCACCGTCCCATTGTTCCTGTTCTCGATGAGCATGGACCTTGGCCTCCTGCCGATGCAGTGGATGGAAGCGAGTTGGGCTTTGTGGCTGATGTTCGCGCTGGCCACGCCCGTGCAGTTCTACGTGGGCTGGCAATATTACGTCGGCGCGTTCAAAGCGTTGCGCAGCGGCTCGGCCAACATGGATGTGCTGATCGCCATGGGTTCCTCGGTGGCGTATCTGTATTCGCTGGCGATCATGTTCCATCTGGTGGGCGGTCATGTGTACTTCGAGACATCCGCGACGATCATCACCCTGATCCGCATCGGGAAATTCCTGGAAGCGCGCGCCAAGGGCCGTACCTCTGAAGCGATCAAGAAGTTGATGGGCCTGCGCGCCAAAACGGCCCGCGTCGTTCGCGCCGGACTTGAAGCTGAGGTGCCCGTGGACGAGGTACGCGTCGGCGACATCGTCCTCGTTAAACCCGGCGAGACGATTCCTGTGGATGGCGTGGTCATCGAAGGCCGCTCGGCCGTGGACGAATCCATGCTGACGGGCGAGTCGCTGCCCGTGGAAAAGAAGCAAGGCGATCCCGTCATCGGCGCGACGCTCAACAGGCTGGGTATGCTCAAATTCGAAGCGATCAAAGTGGGCAGGGAGACCGCCCTGGCGCAGATCATCAAACTTGTGGAAGATGCCCAGGGCAGCAAGGCTCCGATCCAGAAACTGGCGGACCAGGTCTCGGCCATCTTTGTGCCTGTGGTGATCGCCATTGCGCTGGTCACATTTGCGGTCTGGTATTTCGTCGTCCCATCGGTTTTTCCCAAGTACCAATTTACCGATTCCCTCTTTACAACCGCCTTGATCAACATGGTGGCCGTGCTGGTGATCGCCTGTCCGTGTGCGATGGGACTGGCTACGCCCACCGCCGTCATGGTGGGGACGGGTAAGGGCGCGGAGATGGGCATCCTGTTCCGCAACAGTGAAGCGTTGGAACGCGCCGGTAAGATTGGCGTGGTGGTGCTGGATAAGACCGGCACGATCACAAAGGGGCAGCCTGCGGTGACAGACATCATAACCAGCCGACAATCACCAATTACGAATGACGAACTACTACGCCTGGCGGCCTCCGTGGAGAAGGGCAGCGAGCACCCGCTGGGCGAGGCCATTTGGGCGGAAGCGACCACGCGCGGGCTGGGTTTGGCGGAAACAGTTGGGTTCAAGTCCCAGCCTGGAAACGGCGTGCAGGCTGAGGTGGAGGGCAGAAGCGTGCTGGTTGGCAACCTCCGCATGTTGGAGTCGGGCGGTATCCCGTTGAACGGATTGAAATCCGAAGTTGAACGTCTGCAATCCGAAGCCAAGACGGCCATGCTGGTGGCTGTGGACGGTCAGGCCGCCGGCGTGATCGCCGTTGCCGATACGGTCAAGGAAGGTTCTGCGGAAGCCATTGCCCACCTGCACGGATTGGGTCTGCGCGTAGCCATGATAACTGGCGATAATCAGAAGACGGCGGAGGCCATTGCCAAACAAGTTGGCGTGGACACGGTGCTGGCCGAGGTGCTGCCGGCCGACAAAGCTGCCGAAGTGAAGAAGCTGCAGGGGAGTGGCAGCGTGGTGGCGATGGTGGGGGACGGCATCAATGACGCCCCGGCGCTGGCGCAGGCGGATGTGGGCCTGGCGATTGGCACCGGCACAGATGTGGCCATGGCGGCCGCGCCTGTAACGCTGATGAGCGGCGACCTGCGCGGCGCAGCGCGAGCCATCCAACTTTCCCGCAAGACGCTCGGTACGATCAAGCAAAATCTGTTCTGGGCGTTTTTCTATAACGTCATTCTCATTCCCGCCGCGGCAATGGGATTTTTGAATCCGATTCTGGCGGCGGGCGCCATGGCGTTCAGTAGTGTGTTTGTGGTGAGCAATAGTTTGAGATTGCGAGGAGCGAAAGTGTAGCTTCTATAACTTGAAAAGCCTCCATCTGTTTCAAATGGAGGCTTTTTCATCAGCGATGTTTCCGCTTCCTGCCAGATCGAATTTTTGTCCTGCAAGAACTTGACTAACCAAATCTCCGTTTGCGGCGACATCGGAGTCTTTACCTGCCACCAGGCGTTTACACCGCAGGTTATTGATTTCGGAGAACCGGAAAGGAGCGGGTTTGCCCCCGCAGGAGTGTTTATTGCGTAAGCGTATATCGGGTGGGCTTGCCCGTCTTTCAGACTATCCGGGGTTGTGAAGCTGAAACCGTGATTGGGATTTCCGCCGCACAGGCTTCCTACGGCCGGTTCTCTGTTT
>JAKANW010000292.1 GCA_021823555.1 Chloroflexota bacterium | reverse complement strand
GTTCCTTTATAATTCGCCGCAATGAAGACTCGCATTATCACGCTCGAATCGCACGATGACCTGATCTCTGTCCGCGACCGACTTTCGTGGGCCAAGACGCCGCGCATTTTATTGGTCTGGCCCAAAGGGGAACGGATCGTCCTGCGCTCCCTGGATTTGAAGGTGCTCCAGCGTCACGCCGACTCACTCGGCGCGCAGCTTGGGCTGGTCACGCGGCGTGATGCGGTGCGAAGGGAGGCTGAGGCGCTGGGCATGCCGGTCTTTGAGTCCGCTGCGGCTGCGCAAAAAGGGAAGTGGCCCGCGCACAGTCCGCGCAAGCAGCGCATCCCGCGTCCGCCGCGCCGGGACTTGCGCCAACTTCAAGCCCTGGTGAAACCCGCCGAGTCAAGTTGGCACTCGCGGTTGACGGTTCGGCTGGCGGCGTTTTCGGTGGGGGTCCTGGCTGTTTTAGCGGTGGCAGGCCTCTTCGTCCCGCGCGCTGCGGTTCGTCTTCAACCCGAAGCGCGCTCCCAACACATTGTCATCCCTATCATTACCAATGCTTCCATCCAATCTGTCTTCGTGACCGGCAGCCTGCCTTCGCACGAGGAAACGATTGTGGTGGAGGCGGGCCAGTCCACGGCGGTCAAGGGCCAGATCGCCGTGCCTCAGACGCGGGCGATAGGCGTGGTACGCTTTAGCAACCTGACGCCGTCCGGTACTTCCATCCCGGCCGGGACTGTGGTTTCCACGCTGACCAATCCACCGGCGCGTTTTGCCACCGTCAACGATACGCACCTGACCGCTGGCTTGGGACAATTTGTCGAAACGCCAATCGAGGCCGTGGAGGACGGCGCGTCGGGCAATGTGCAGGCGGGCGCCATCCAGGCGGTGGAAGGTTCGCTGGGATTGGTGGCTACCGTGACCAACCCGGAGCCAACCCAGGGCGGCAGCGACCAGAATATGCTGGGGCCGAGCCAGGCCGAACGCAGCCAGTTGCACGATCAGTTGATGGAAGCCTTGAAGCAAAATGCAATGAACGGTTTGCGCCGGCGCCTCTCTCCCGGCGATTTGCTGCTGGCCGATACCCTGGCCGTTTCTCAGACCCTGAAAGAGATCTATAACCCGTTGCCGGGCCAGCCGGGCAGGTCGCTGGCGCTGACTCTGCGGGTGGAGTTCAGGGCGCGAGTGGTTTCCGGCCAGGATCAATTGCAATTGGCCGAAGCCGTCCTGAATGCGGCCGCGCCGGCCGGTTTCTCCCCTGTGACGGGTTCGCTGGCTTATAAAACAATCGGCGCTCCCGTCAGCGATTCCGATGGGAACACGCGCTGGCGGATGCAGGTGGACCGCCGCCTGCAGCGCCAGGTGGATGTGGGCCGGGCGCAGGCGTTGGTCAGCGGGCGTTCGCCCGAAGCCGCGCGCGCGGCGCTTTCACAGGCTTTTCCCCTGGCGGCTAAACCGCAGATCGCGCTCACGCCCTCCTGGTGGCCGTGGATGCCCTTGATCCCTTTCAATATTTCCGTGGCGGCGCAATGAGGATCCTGGCCGTTGACCATGGCGAGAGGCGCATCGGCCTGGCATTGAGTGATCCGACCGCGACCATCGCGACTCCCTTGAAAGTGATCGAACATATCTCGCGCCCGGTGGATGCTGCCCAGGTGGCCGCGCTGGCTGCCGAATACGAAGCAGGCTTGATCGTCATTGGCCAGTCTTTTGATGAGGAGGGCCGTCCCAACCTGGCAGGCCGCCGAGCGGCGCGCTTTGCCGAGGCCTTGCGCTCCCAAACGCAGCTCCCGGTGGAACTGTGGGATGAAGCCTTCAGCACCCAGGATGCCCGCGCGGCGTGCATTGCCGGCGGGGCCTCCCGTAAAAAGCGAGGCGGCCATCAGGACGCGCTGGCGGCAGCCGTGATCCTCCAGTCTTATCTTGAGGCGCGCCGCCTGAATCCTGCCGGTTAATTCATGCGTCGTTCCCTGCCTCTGCTGATTGCCCTGGTTTGTTTCTGCCTGTTGTTCTCGGCCCTTGTGATTGTCTTTCCCGCCCTGGCCAGCCAGCAATATGGACCTCCCGCCGCTACGCTGAGTCTGTGGGGCAGGGTGGCATATTCAGTTCGCCTGCTTTGGGATGACGGCCTGCTGGTCTCCCCGCGTGACCCGAACGGGGCGCAACTAACTTTTCACATCGAACAAAATGAAACGGTGGATTCGATTGCGCAGCGCCTGCAGAACCAGGGCCTGATCAACAGCGCTTCGGCTTTCCGTGATTACCTGGTCTACATGGGGCTGGACACCGGCATCCAGGCTGGCGACTATGATCTCAGCCCGGCTCTTTCCATTGTGGATATTGCCCATCGGCTGCAGGATGCCACGCCTGAAGACGTGACCTTCGTGGTGCTTCCCGGCTGGCGGATGGAGGAGATCGCCGCTTCTCTCCCGACCTCGGGCCTGTCTGCCACACCCGACGAGTTTCTCGCGGCTGCGGCCTCTACCGATCACTTCGACTTCCTCCAGGATGCCGCCTCGACTGAAGGCTTTTTCTTTCCCGATACGTACATCCTGCCGCGTGTCACGGATGCCGGTCAGCTTGTGGACGCCATGCGCCGGGATTTTGCCCTGCACCTGACCAATGACTTGCGCGACAGTTTTGTGCGTCATGGCTTGTCTGTCTACCAGGCGGTGACGCTGGCTTCGATTGTCCAGCGCGAGGCAGTTCACGAGCAGGAACAGCCGATCATCGCCTCTGTGTTTTACAATCGTTTGAATTCTGGCATGAACCTGGGCAGCGACCCGACCGTCCAGTATGCGCTGGGCTATAACGCCTTGCAGGGCAGTTGGTGGACCAATCCACTCAGTGCACAGGACTTGCAATTCGATTCCCTTTATAACACGTATATATATTCCGGCCTGCCGCCAGGCCCGATCGCCAATCCCGGCCTGAGCGCGTTGCGAGCAGTGGCTTTCCCCGCAGATACGCAATACTATTTCTTCCGTGCCCGCTGCGACGACTCGGGCTATCATGTCTTTGCCGAGACGTTCGAGCAGCATTTGCAGAACGCCTGCCCATAAAAATCGTGGTTCTCTGGAATTAGTAGAGTCGGGGTGTCTGGTGTAAAACATCCCGCAGGTTTTCCCATAAGCCAGGCTCATGTGAAATAAACCTGCGGGATGGTCATAGCCAGTTCCCTGAATATCAATCGGGTGTGTTTCAAACAAGTTGAGGGCAACGTCCCGAAGGTTGAACTTGAGCCGATTTTGGCCTTTTACAACCAACCTTCGGGACGGTTCCAACCCAGATGAAATATACCCATATCAATTGGCGGGTTTCTTTTGTTTTACCAGCGTAGCAATGATCACCATCACCAGGCCGATCCCGCCCAGTGCCAGTCCCTGCAGGGTGACCGGTCGCAGGAGTTGTTCCAGGATTGCCGCTGCCAGTTGGCTGCCATTGTTAAGCAGGATGGTGGGCAGATAGGTGGGCATCCTGTGCGCCAGGAATTCCGGCAAAAAGGCCTGCGCCAAGGGCGCGCCTGCCAGCCCCATCAGGGAGGCCAACAGTCCGGTCACGAACAACGGATAGCCCCACCACTTTAACCAACTATTAAATCCATCCACGGCCAGCAGGGTCACACCCAGCAGAAGAGCCAAAGCCACCAGCGGACTGAGCTGCATGACCAGGCGCGCCACTTTCAACTGCGCCCGTGGATCTTTTTGCCCTGCAGGTGGCGCGCTGATCAACGTCACCTGGTCCGGAATGACGGCCGCCGCCAACTGTAACTGTGTCTGTATGATTGGTGTGATCAAGCCAATACTCTCCGCAGGCGGGTTGCACAGCGTGATCTGGCGATCGGCCAGCGCAGCCACGGTCATCTGCGCGATTTGCGTCAATGTACAGGGAGGCTGGGTCTTCAACAGTTCCAGTACTGCCTGCACGGCTTCCGGCTTGGACATCCTCTGTTTGAGTGGAAGCAGGGAGAACTCGGCGATATCGCTCTCGTTATTCAAATAAGCGAAGATCGAAACCAGGGCTTCATTTCCCATGCTTTGGAGTGTTTCAGGCGGCAGCAGCTCACGAATGAACGTCTCCCACTTTTGAGTGGACAATCCTCGTAAACCCACCGGCAGGTTGTCAACCTGCGGCGAGGTCATCAGCGCTTCGGCCATGATGGCCGGCAGGTGGTCGTAGAAATCCTGGTTGGCAAAGGCCAGTTGGTAGGTCTCGACGGTGAAAGCCTTTCGCTCGAAGTTAAAGAGAAACAAGCTTGCCAGCGCGGTGATCACAAATAAGATTGCCAGTAAAGCCGCTGTTCCTTTTCTTAGGATATTCATCGCTCCTCCAAAATTAATTTGGCGCTTGCCTGCTATGAATAAGCTCGATGTAATCCTCCAGTATGGTCTCATTGTCGTCCGCACCCAGGCGTTCCATTAATTCATTGGCCAGTTCTCCTTTGTGTTCGGCATCCTTCCGGCTCCAGGTGCGGCTCTTGATCTCCAGGAAGTATCCCAGGTCCGGTTTGACCATCCGGTCGAGGTTGACAAAGAACTCCGTATCCTTGTAGTGGATGTGCCAGCGCAGGCGGTCCTTCTCAATCACCACTTCTTCCTTCGGTTTAAAGTATTCGCGGTAGAAGCGCAGGGTGTGACCGGCGGGCGCCAGGAAGCGGCTGCGTGAGAGCAGCACATCGTGTTGCAATTGGTCTTCTCGTTTCTGGCCGATCAAGGTCAGGCGTGAGCGCACGTTGACTGTCTCGCCCTTTTCGTTGATCAGGTCATCTTCGCGGAAACGCAGGCGGCCCTGGGTAGGATCTTCGAAGAAGAAGTAATTATCGAACTGGCCGTAATGCTTGAATGCTGTGACCTTGACTTCCCTGCGCTTCAGGGCCTGGAGGACGCGGTCTGGTTCCGTTAACTTGACTTTGACCTGCACCTCGAATGACTCCTCCTCCATCGAGCCGCCCAGCGCGATCAGCTTCGACAACACCGATTGTTCGCGTTCGATCAGGAAGGCATCTATCTTTTGCGCGACTTCCTTTGCCTGAGCCAACAGTTCATCTTCATTCAAGGTAAGCAGGACGCGCTC